>CAININ010000090.1 GCA_903849265.1 uncultured Acidimicrobiaceae bacterium | reverse complement strand
TCCACCACGAAGATCGACCGGTCGGCCTCGAACTGGCGCCGGCCGGCCGGGTCGTTGAGGTGCCGATAGTCGTCGAGGCGGGAGTCGGTCGGATCATCCACCTCGACGAGAGGTCCGGTCGGCTCGACCCCGGGGTTGCTGACACGGTCGGGCACCCCGACAGCCTCGCGTACCCGGTGCCGGCGGCGTGCACCCGGCTCATGGGTCTCAGGTGGTCGACTGACTTCGTTAGCATCCGACCATGACCACGACCGAAGGCCAGCCGCACGGCGCAGGGGCGACGCGAGGACTGTCGGACGACGATGCCATGGGCTTGGCACTGATCGAGGCGGCGGCGGCCGTCACCCACGGCGACGTGCCGGTCGGCGCTGTCGCACTGGTGGACGGTGTAGTGGTGGCGTCTCGCCACAACGAGCGCGAACTGTCCGGCGACCCGACTGCTCACGCCGAGCTGCTCGTGCTGCGCGACGCCGCAGCCATCGTCGGATCGTGGCGGCTCAGCGAGGTGACGCTGGTGGTGACCCTGGAGCCGTGTCCGATGTGCGCTGGCGCACTGGTGGCTTCGCGACTGGGAAGGATCGTCTTCGGGGCGGCCGACCCCAAGGCCGGTGCATGCGGCTCGCTCTACAACCTGTGCGCCGACCCTCGGCTCAACCACGAGGTCCCGGTGACTGCAGGCGTGCGCGCCGACGAAGCTGCGACTCTCCTCACCGAGTTCTTCGAGGACCGACGCCAGGGCGGGTGAACGACGCACCATTTCGCTGCAGTTCGGGACAGTAGGGTCGCACTGTCCTGTTCGCTCGGTCCCATGATGGGGCCCAGTTGGCCTGGCCCGGGGGGGGCTGGCAATCACGACAAAGGACAACGCGAAACATCACGGAGGGGAACCGATATGGCCGACATGCAGGCGTTGCAGGTGACGAAGAACGGACCTCCGGCGGAGGTCCTGGCCGTGCGAAACGTCGAGCGGCCGGTGCCCGGTCCCGGGCTGGTGCTGGTGGAGGTCGGCGCGGCCTCTCTCAACTTCAATGACATTGATCGCTGCCTGGGCAAGCTGGTTTCGGTCCCGACCCCGCCGCCCTACACACTGGGAATGGACGTCTGCGGGGTGGTCGTGGAGGCCGGCCCTGGAGCAGAGGAGTGGCTCGGCCGACGGGTGGTGGCGATCACCACCACTGCGCTCGGCGGTATCGCCGAATACGCCTTGGCCGACACCGTGGCTGTGTTCGATGCGCCCGAGGGGTTCGACGATGCAGAAGCCACCGCCTTCTTGATGACGTTTCAGGCGTCGCACCTGGCACTGTTCCGTCGTGGTCGGCTCCAACGGGGCGACACTCTGGTAGTCCACTCGGCGGCCAGCGGGTTGGGCAGCGCCGGAATCCAGTTGGGCAAAGCTGCGGGGGCGCGGGTGATCGCCGTGGCTGGCGGCCCCGAAAAGGGCGCATTCTGCACAGCGCAAGGGGCCGACCTGGTGGTCGATCACCTGGCCGAAGACTTCGTCGAGGCCGTGCTGGCTGCCACGGACGACACGGGGGCCGATGTCGTCTACGACCTGGCCGGTGGTGACTTCGTCGAGCGCTCGTGGCGGTGCACGGCACGGGGCGGGCGCTACCTGGCAGTGGGCTTTGCCGACGACGACGACAACGGCATGACCGGCCGGCCGCTGCGCATGGCCTGCATCGGCAACATCGACCTGGTCGGCGTCATGCTGGCCTGGGTCGACTCGGTCGACCCAGGGATGCGACGGTTCGGTTTCAACCCGTATGGACGCGACGTGGCGCTCGAGATCCACGCCGATCTGCTCCGCCTCGTGGGCGAGGGCGCCATCCGGCCCGCCATCGGGCGGCGAGTGACCATGGAAGAGGCCGGGCCGGCCTTGGAGGAACACCGGGCCCGCCGGTCGATCGGTCGCACGGTAGTTGAGGTCCGCACCCCGGCCTCATCCGGCGCCTCGGTATGACCGACGGCACTGCACCAGTCGGCACCGCCCAAGGCGACCGCTCGTACACCTGGCGCGACTCGGAGCTCACCAGCCCGCCGCTGCGCGCCATCAATGCCGTCGGCTCGGGCCTCGGCCGACTCGGCCTGCATCGCCCGCCGCTCACCTCGGACGCGGTGGTATCCGGTGCGGTCAAGGCCGCTGGCTCTGACGATTTCGGTAGCGACAGCTTCCGCGAGCCACTCGAGATCTTCTTGGAGTCGTGCCGCACCGAGGCCGAACTCACCACGTTCGGGCGCATCCTCATCACCAAGATGCTCCAAGGAGCGCTCGCCAACCGGATCGAACTGCACCGGTGGACCGGCGAGCACCCAGAAGCCGGTGAGGAGAGGATCACCAGTCCGTGGGTCATCGTCGGCCTGCCGCGTACAGGTACCAGCCTGCTCAGCAATCTGCTCGGCCTCGACCCGATGAACCGGCCCCTGCTGCAGTGGGAGGCGGCGCACCTGATCCCCCCGACCTCAGTGGAGGACGCGGCCAGCGACCCTCGAGTCGCCCGCACGACCAAGGAACTCGACGGGCTCATGAAGCTCAACCCGCCGCTGCGGGCCATGCACCCATTCGGGGCCACCTTGTCGCAAGAATGCGTGAGCCTCTTCATGTACGACGTCCGCACCCTCGCCCTCGAGACACAGGCCCATGTGCCGACCTATGCCCGGTGGCTCGAACAGGCCGACATGGCCCCGGCCTATGCCCAGCACAAGTTTGCGCTCCAGGCCCTGCAGTCGGTCCAGCCGACTAAACGCTGGGTGCTCAAAACCCCAAACCACTTGTGGGATCTCGACGCGCTCCACACGGCCTACCCTGATGCCCGGATCATCTGGACCCATCGCGACCCGGGTCCGGTCGTCACCTCGTTGGCCAGCCTGGCCAACGCCGGCCAGCGGCCACTGACATCACGGGCCGACCCGCGACCCACGGCCGAAGAGTGGAAGCGAAAGTGCGCGTTCGCCATCGACTCGGCGACGGCGTTCGACGAACGTTCGGCTCCCGGATGGTGCCAGCACCTCCACTACGACGCGCTCATCGCCGACCCGGTCGAGGCGGTCCGCAATCTGTATGCCGGCGTCGGCGAAGAGGTGAGCGACCTGCACGTGCAGCGCATGCAAACGTTCCTGGAGGAGCGACCCCAAGAAGCCTTCGGTCGCCACGCCTACGACCCGGCGGACTTCGGATGGACCTACGAGGGCTTGGCCGAGGAGTTCGCCTCGTACACCGAGCGCTACGGGATCACTACCGCCAGCTAGGCGGCGACCCTGTCCGGGTCGCCGCCACTGGCTCCGATCAGCTCTTGGGCGGCGTCACGTACGAGTAGTCGCAGCGGAAGCCGTGGGTACTTCCGTTCGTCGGCGGGTCGTCGAGACGCTGGAAGTCTCCGTTGACCACCTGTCCGATGAGGTAGCAGTTGCCGACCGTCTTGGCCGCCGGGTCGTTCGGTCCGATGAGGTGCTGGCCGTCGAACGAGGTGATCTTCCCGAGCTCGGTCAACAGCGAGCCGCGGCTCGGATTCGATCCGGCGTTCTGCAGTGCCTGGGCGAACAACTGAGCGGACAACCAGCCGTACAGGGTGAACAGATCCGCCTTGTATCCGGGAGAGGCGATGTTCACCCAGTGCAGGAAGGTCGACACGGCCGGCACCGATGCGGCGTCCTGGCCCTGATAGAGCGTCGTGCTCTGGTTCAGGTACGACCCGTTGACGGCGGCGGCACCCGCGTCGGTGATCAACTTGGACGTGTACGTGGCCGCACCGAGGACCACCACCGGGTGGAAGTTCTGCTGCTGCAGGTTCTTCAGCAGTGCCGCCGCATATGTCTCCGCCATCGAGTCGACAAAGATGATCTTCACACCTGCGTTCTTCATGGCGATGACATTGGAGGTGAAGTC
>CAININ010000089.1 GCA_903849265.1 uncultured Acidimicrobiaceae bacterium | reverse complement strand
TCGAATGGACCGGCTTTCCGTTGACGGAGCCGGTCGAGTCCGGGAAGGCGTTGAACGCCAATGCGACGTGGGGGACGCTCTGTCCGTTGACGTCTTGGGTCCCAAGAGGTGTCGCTACCTGCACCCCGTTCGGGTAGTTAGGCGAGACGTACGACTGAGACATGAAGACGAACGCGACTCCGCCGAGGCCCACCAGGGCCACCGCAAAAGTCAGGATCAAGCCCAGGGGCTTCGCCTTCGATGACGGCGCCACCGTCGAATCCACATCAGACGGGCTTGGCGTTGGTTCGTTGTCTGTCACGGCCCTCACTCTCCACGGGCTGTCGCCCCAGCCGACTCTGATCGTCTGCTGCGAGCGTCCTCGGTACATCTGATCCACTCCAGAAAATTCATCCGAATGGAACCTACTGACACTTTCTTACCAGGTTTTTGGATGAGTTTCATAACTCTTTTCGCACCAGCGGGCACTCCCTGTTGTGCACCGGGGACCTCCTCTCCCCTGCGCCGATCGACCCGCGCACCCCCCGCCACCTGTCATTACCTCAGTAGGGTGGCCATGTGGCACCCTCGCTACCTGACGATCGACGCAGCGGTGCATCCGGTCGGGTGGCATCCCACGGTCGCCTCCGCGGGGCGCCGGCCTTGCGGTTACACCTCACGCTGGCTGTCGGTCTGACCATCTGCGTCACCGCGTTCGCGTTCGAGATCTCCCGGGCGCTGGGTGGCAACACACTCAGTTGGGCCTACGTGTTCGAGTGGCCGATCTTCGCGGCGTTCGCGCTCTACATGTGGTGGAACCTGCTCCACGACGAGGACGGGTCTCGTCCGCGCCGTGCACCGACCGGCGGCGGGTCGGCGGCGGACGGCGGCACGGCGTCGCCGACCGAGGGCACACCCGTCGGCACCAAAGATGACGACCCCGATCCCGATCTCGTGGCATGGCAGGAGTACCTGCGCACCATGGAGGCCGAGGAGGCCCGGCTGACTGAGGACCCTGGGGCCAACTGAACCACGCCCAACAGATCGGGCCGCACATCCGGGTCAGACCGAACGTCCGGACTGCCGTTGGTCAGGCTCGACCCATCGCCCGCTCGAAGGATGCCGACACGCCGCCTTCGGCCCCGAAGATCCGGTACGCGATCAACGCCAGAGCGGGGACGGCCCAGAAGTCGCCACAGATCCACAGGATCCCGGCTGCCCACCGCTGGTCGCGCAACGCAGCCACCGGTCCGTCCATGGCCACATGCATCGAGTACCAGGGGGTCTTGGTGAAGATGGCCATCGACATGGCGAGCACCAGCATCTCAAAGGCCGTGATGACGACGGCAGCAACCTGGACCTTGGGCGAGCCACGCGAGGGGCCGGGATGCGACGGCAGGATCACCCGCCAGAACAGATACCCGGTCGCCAAGAACATCGGCGTCATGAGCCAGTTCATGGCCCAGTCGTGCCACGACCCCCAGTTGTAGACGGCGGGGAGGTGCCACAGGATCATCGTCCCGTTGAACGCCACGATGGCGACGATCGGGTTCGTCAGCGCTCGCACCGGGCCGCGCAGCACTGCTCCTCCCCGCGACAGGTGATACGCCCGCAGCCACCGTCGCCGACGATCGACAGGCAGCGCAAAGAGCAATGGGACCCAGGGCGCGCCCAGGATCAGGAGCGGCGGCAGATAGAACATCTCGAACACGTGGGAGACCATGTGGATGCTCAGCCAGGACATGGACCATCGCTGGAGCGGGCCCGACGTGACCAGGACGAGAAGGACCAGGCCTGCATAGAAGGCGAGCGAGCGAAGCCACCGCACACGGCGGTGCGCCTCGGTCTGGCGACGAGCCAGGCGACGCCGACCGACTTCGTGGGCGATGCCTGTCACCAGAGCGAACACTGCTAACGGGGTGATCTGCCAGAACTGGGGGAGAACCATCGGTCCGTCCTTCCGTAACGAGTCGATGTTACCGGTCAGATGAGCGAACGGGGCCCGTCATCGTGACGACCCGAACTGGATCGGCACCGACTGCTGGTCGACCTTGGTCCATGCAGCCGCACCGGGTGCCGTCGACCAAATACTGAGGTGGGACCCGGACGGCACGAATGCATCGGTGGACCCGCCGACACTGGCGACCGCCGTCGTGCCGCCGGGCGGCGTCTTGAGGCGCGTCCATCGCTCACCACTGCTCGTCGCCACGCCCCCGATCACCTCGACGCGGCGGGCAGCGCCGGACCCGAGCAGAACCGTCTCGCCCGATCCGTCGCCACCGCCCATCGCGGTGCCGAGGACCGACCAGCCCGGTGGCACCCGCAGCGGCAAAGAGGTCGTGGGGGCATCCGTGCCCGAAACGCCGCTCCCCCACATGGCCGTCAACGTGGTCACCCCGTTGAGCACTGACGACACCAGGGCGGAAACACCACCAGG
>CAININ010000088.1 GCA_903849265.1 uncultured Acidimicrobiaceae bacterium | reverse complement strand
GTACCGTCACCGCGACACTGATCGGCAACTCGGGAGTCGTGCGCAGCCCAGATCTGGCGATCTCGGAAAACCAGTGGAATACTGCCCTGCCGGCACCCGATGGCCCAGGCATAATCCACTACACCGAGTCCGGCGATTCCATCAGGGTGAAGTAGCGACTCCGCACCGGTTTCATCGGTCACCCCCATGAAGGATGCCGTCTACTGATTGCGGGGGTCCTTTCGAAAGAAGGGGCCCCCGCCTTCGCATCCGCTGCGTCGACGGGAACTAGGCATCGATGTCCCCGGTCAAGTCTTCCCGCTCGACCTAGAGCGACATGGCAGCTCCACCGACGACGTCGATGGTGGGGACTTGGCCCCCTGCCACCTGTTCGTCAACATGGGCCTGCAGGGCATCGTCGACAACTTCGGCGGAAACAGCACGTCAGGCGCTCACCAACTCGGATGCAGCCAACTGGATGCCATGGCGTGTGAACGCCTCCAGAACCTCAGCCGGATCAGTGAAGGGCGACACAAGCCACTCTTCGTCGAGCACCCGTGACGGCTCGGTGACCCAACTCGGAAACGGAAGTCCGGCCGTCGAGAGATGGTGATCCACCACGGCAGCGATCCCGGCATCGAAGCAAAGATCCCCGCAAGGTGCCGGAGGGGCAATAGACAAGGCCAGACGAAGCGGTGGCTCCACTGAGGTCAGATCGTCATCCAGTCCGATCAGCGCCCGAAACGCGACCGCTTCGCTATTCCGCGACCGCTGCGTCAGCCGACCGGTGCGTCCTCGCCGAAGCGCTTGCGGATCAGCTCCACCTTGGTTTCCGAGGCGTTGGCGTCCTCGCCCTTGGACTCGATCAGCTCTCGACGGTCCGCTTCGGCTTCGGCTTCGGCCCCGGCGTCAGCTGCGGCCAGGCGGGCCTCGACCCCTTCAGTCACCAGCTTCTCGGCCTCGGCCACCAGGGCCTCCACCATGTCCTCTTCGGGCACGACCCGGACGATCTTGCCCTTGATGAACAGGTGGCCCCGCTTGCGGCCGGCGGCGATGCCGATGTCAGCCTCACGGGCCTCACCCGGTCCGTTCACCACACACCCCATGACCGCTACCTGGATCGGCAGGTTCCGGTTCTCGAGCGCCTCCTGGGCCGCCTTGGCCACGGCGATGACGTCGATCTCGGATCGGCCGCAGCTCGGACAGGCGATGAGGTCGAGCCCTTTGCGCTCACGCAGTCCTAGGGCTTCGAGCAACTGGCGCCCGGCTCGGGCCTCTTCGACCGGGTCGGCGGTCAACGAGTAGCGGATGGTGTCGCCGATCCCTTCGGCCAGCAACGTGGCGATCCCGGCGGTGCCTTTCAGGAGCCCGCCGGGCGGCGGGCCGGCCTCGGTGACGCCGAGATGGAGCGGGTAGTCGAACGTCTCAGAAGCAAGTCGGTAGGACTCGATCATCAGCGGGACCGACGAGGCCTTGACTGAGATCTTCACGTCCTGGAAATCGACCTCGGCGAAGTAGGCGAGCTCCATCTGGGCCGATTCGACGAGCGCCTCGGGGGTGGCGCCGCCGTACTTCTTGTAGAGGTCGGGGTGGAGGGAGCCGGCGTTGACTCCGATACGGATTGGCACGCCGCGATCTTTGGCCTCGGCGGCCACCAACTTGATCTCGTGGGGCTTGCGCAGGTTTCCCGGGTTGAGCCGGAGCCCCTGCACCCCGGCCTCGAGCGCAGCCAGCGCCATCTCCACATGGAAGTGGATGTCCGCGATGATCGGCACCGGTGACCGCGGGATGATCCGGGCCAGCCCTTCGGCGGCCGCCTCGTCGTTGCAGGTGCACCGGACGATGTCGGCACCGGCTGCCGCCAGCGCATAGATCTGGGCGAGGGTGCCGTCGACGTCACCAGTCTTGGTGGTCGTCATGGACTGGACGGTCACCGGGGCTCCCCCGCCCACGGCCACGTCGCCGACGTGGATCTGGCGGGTCGGTCGCCGCTCGTCGAGGTTCCCTACAGTGCGTGCCATACCCCCCATGCTAGGGGTGGTCGGGCCGAACCGGATGCCGTCGGCGGTGGTGTGCTCCCCTGCCGTCCGTGTGTTTCTCCCTGCCCCCTCGCCCTGCCGCCGTCCCCCACTCAGCCGAAGGGGTTGGCCATTGGGTGCAGCAGGTCGGTCAGCAACGACGTGGCGAACAAGACGGCGAGGAAGGCCACCATGGCGAAGGTGAACGGCAGCAGCTTGGACACGTCGGCGTGATACAGCTTCGACGACCGGCCCGTCCGGATCTTCTCGTAGAGGGCAATAGCCACATGTCCCCCATCGAGCGGCAACATGGGGAACAGGTTGAAGATCCCGACGAACAAGTTGATCGAGATCAGGATGATCAGGAGGTCGCCGATGCCAGCCTGGACCGCATCCTTGGCCGTCTGGACTGCGCCCACGATGGACTGGACTCGGGTTCCGTTGGCCGAGGCCTGGTCGGCGGCCTTGGCGCTGGTGACCTGACCGAATCGCTGGACGGCGGCAGCTGGCGAGAACAGGTGGGCCACGCCCACCACCGAGGCCCACGAGAAACGCGCCATGTCGGTTCCGCTGCGGGCCAAGCCGGCCACCGGGCCGACCCGTTCCACAGGTGATCCCAGACTGACACCGATCAGCCCGAACGGCTGGGTGCCAGCTGGCGCAGCCGCACCAACCTCGTGCACCGTCCGGCCATCCGCCGGGGTCACCGTCATCGTGCGGCGGGTGCCGGCTCGGTCCACCACCAGGGTGATCGGGACGCCGGGATGGTCACGGATCACCGAGATCAAGGTGTCGTTGCTGCCGTTGACCGCACGGCCGTCAGCGCTAACCACCACGTCGCCGGATCGCAAGCCGGCGATCTGCGCCGGGCCGGGACGACCACCGACGGCCACCACGTGATCGATGTCCACCTTGTTGCTGTTGGGCAGCCCCACGCAGGTGACCAGGATCAAGAGGAGAACGAACGCCATGAGGAAGTGCATGGCCGAGCCGGCTACGGCCACCAGCAGCCGTGCGTGGAACGGCTGTTCACGGTAGGTCCGGGCCTCGTCTGCGGGGTCGACGACCTCCAGGTTGGTCATCCCCGGGATCTTGACGTAACCACCCAGTGGGAACGCCTTGATCCCGTACTCCGTCTCGCCCTTGCGGAACGACCACAACCGAGGGCCGAAGCCGAGGAAGTACTCGGTGACCTTCATCTTTCCGTGCTTGGCCGCGAGGAAGTGTCCCAACTCGTGGATCATGATCATCACGATCAGGCAGGCAATGACGATCAGCAGGTCGACCTGGCCGGTGACGATCGACAGCACGACGATGGCCGCCACCGCCAGACCCAGCTCCACCAGCGAGCGCCTGGCCGTCTTGCCGCCGACAACCGGCTCTTCGTGCCCGCCTCCCCCGCCCGGGGTGTCAGGAATCTCCATCCGCTGTAGGTCGAGCGCGCTCACTGCAGGCTCCGGTGCGAAAGCATGCCGTCGGCGATCCGTCGTGCAGTGGCGTCGGCGTCGAGCACGTCCTCGACTGTGCGCTCACGGGATCCTCCCGGTTCGTAGCGATCCAAGGTGTCCTCGACCACCTCGGCGATGGCCGACCATCGGATCCGCCCGGCCAGGAAGGCCTCGACGGCGATCTCGTTGGCGGCATTCAGCCACGCGGGCGCCAGGTCCCCGGTGCGGCCGGCCCGATAGGCCAGGTCCAGACAGGGGAAGGTGGTCCGGTCCGGTGCCTCGAACTCGAGGACCGACAGGGTGGCCCAGTCGATCGGACCGAACGGAGTCCCCATCCGGCCTGGATAGGCCAGTGCGTACCCGATAGGCAGCCGCATGTCCGGCATCGACAGCTGGGCCACCACCGCACCGTCGACGAACTCCACCATCGAATGGACCACCGACTGCGGGTGCACCACGACGTCGATGGCGTCATAGGCGATACCGAAGAGCTCGTGGGCCTCGATCACCTCGAGCCCCTTGTTCATCAGCGTCGATGAGTCCACCGTGATCTTCGGTCCCATGGACCAGGTGGGATGGGCCAGCGCCTCGTCCACCCCCACATCAGCCAGCTCGTCGGCCTTGCGTCCCCGGAACGGACCGCCTGACGCGGTAAGCAGCAGGCGCGCGACATCGTCGGGTCGACCGGAGCGGAGGCACTGGTGGATCGCACAGTGCTCGGAATCGACGGGGATGATCTCGGCGCCCGGCGTCCGCCTCACCCTGGCCACAACAGGCGCCCCGGCGATGATCGACTCCTTGTTGGCCAGCGCCAATCGACTGCCCGCCTCGAGCGCAGCCAGGGTCACGGTCAGCCCGGCGAACCCGACCACCCCGTTGATCACCACGTCGGCCATGGTGGCGATGGCAGCCAAGCCGTCGACGCCAGCGACAACCTCGATGCCGGGCGGCAGCCGAGAGGCGAGGTCACCAGCCAGTGAGGCATCCCCGATGGCCACCACTCGAGGACGGAACGCGAGTGCCTGCTCGACCAGCGTGTCGATCGAACGCTGTGCGCCGATGGCCACCACGTCGAAGCGCTCCGGGTCCCGGGACACCACATCGAGGGTCTGCGTGCCGATGGACCCGGTCGAACCGACCACGCTGACAGTTGCCCTCTCGGCGCCCGACGGCACCGTTGCCTCGGGATCAGCGGTCAGGGGGGTCATCTCACCAGCCTGCCCGAAGTTCAACCGATATTGAGCGCGCGGACCAGGTAGTACGTGGCGGGCAGCACGAAGAGGAGGGCGTCGACACGGTCGAGGACCCCGCCGTGCCCAGGGAGGATCGTTCCCATGTCCTTGAGACGGAGGTCGCGCTTGAGGAGAGATTCACACAGGTCGCCCAAGGGGGCGACGACGGCAACGACCACACCGAGCAGGGCAGCGTTCGCCGCTGACCACGGATGGATCGCTCCCACGATGACTGTCGAGACGAGGATCGAGGCCAGCGCACCGCCGGCCAGGCCCTCCCAGGTCTTATTCGGGCTGATGTTCGGGGCCAGCTGACGGTCCCCGACCCAGCGACCCACGACAAGGGCACCAACATCGTTGGCCACGGTGGCGAGGATGGCCCCCAGCAGAAACGCGATGCCGTGCCGGTTTGGGAAGGTGGACGGCGAGAGCAGGAGTCCCGCGAAGGAGCCGAGCAACGCCACCCATCCGATGACCAGCAAGGTCGAGGCCGTCCCCGCCACTGCCGAGCCGCGCTCGACGCCGAAGAGGTACCAAAGGAGGGTGAATGCGGTGATCAACACCAGGATCAGCGGAATGGCTGCGGCACCCTTGTCGTAGGCGCCGATCATCAAGGAGATCGTCCCCACCAGTCCGAGCAAGGTGGCCGGACGCCAGCCCGCCTTGCGGAGCACGGCGAAGAACTCGCCAGCGGCGAAGGTGACCACCAAGAGGCAGAGGATGAGGGCGGTCACCGTGCCGAGCTTGAATGCGATGAGCGCGACGGCAGCGACCGCCACACCGGTGCCGACCCTCAGTCCCGTGCTTCCTGCGGCCCGGTCGGGCTCACGACGGGAGCGTCGCTCCTGCGCCGGGGGCGGGGGTCCGCCACCGGTCACATCCGGTGTGTAGTTGCTGCTCGATCGGAGCGGGCGCTCGTCGGATCCGGACCGGCGCCTGGTGCGGCTGGCCCGGGGCTCGTGGTCCACCTGGACAGCGGAGTCAGCATCAGCGACGGTCGAACCAGTAGAGGGGTCAGCCTCCTCTTGGTCGGCGTGCTCCTGTTCGGCGATCCGGTCGGCGGCGGCCATGCTCGCCAGCCCAGTCTTGCGGCGGCCGGCTCCTGGCACGTCGGCAACCGACGCGCCGGGTAGGTCGGCCGTCAGGGGCTCGGCCAGGGATCCGTCCGAGTCATCGGGACGCTTGGCCTTGAGGCGCGAGGGAAGCAGACCGCTGCGCCGGGCCCGTCCGACCCGTGGCGTGCCAGTGGGGCGTGCGCCATCTTCGACAGCCGAATCGTCCACGAGGTCGACCCCGGGTGCCTCGGACGTGCCCAAGGGGGAGACGGAGGAGGCTGGGGTGTCGGCGGATGGAGTCTCCGTGGACGGGATGTCGCTTCGGCCTCGAGCGGCTACGGCCGCAGCCACTTCGGAGGTGGGGATGGCCATGGTGGCCTCGCCGCTGTGCGCCGCCTCAACCTTCGGCGTCCCGACGGACTCGCCAGAGCTCTCACCGGTCGCGTTGCTCTGCGGCCGGACCATCTGGACGGGTTCAGTGATCGGGTCCGCAGAACCTGCACCGGGGCCGGGCTGGCCGGGCTTGACCGAGTCCAGGTCGAACTCCCACGGACGGCGCTCTTCGTCGGTGGCGTCCGTCTCGTCGAGGGCGCCCAGCGAGGCGCGCTCGTCGCTGTACATCGCCGGCTCGAACCCTTCTTCGTGTGCGGTCCAGTCCGCGTCTTCCTCACGCCAAGAGGGGGGCAGGATTCCGTCAGAGGGGCCGCCGTCGTCATCACGGGAGAGCACCGCGGGGACCTGGCCGGTGGCCGGTTCGGTCCAGTGCGGAAGTTCGGCGTGAGAAGCGTCCTCCGCCAATCCTTCAGGAGCGGAAGGGGTCGGCTCGTCGATGATCCGGACCGAGCCGTGTGGAGTGGTGTCCTTGGTGATGTGCGCCGGCGGTACGACCGGGATCTCCGAGGTGATATCGGCGGCTGTTTCCGCTCCGATGATGCGAACTCCGCTCGTGGATTGCGGCGCGGGCTCCGGACGCGACGATGTGACGTCGCCGCCCAACTCGTCGTCTTCACTCTCCGGGCCATGCTCCACGATGTTTGCTCCTCCCCAGGAACGGGCCTTGCGTCTGGCCCCTTGTCAGCGGTAGGTCTTCGGTCGGATCAGTGTCGTCACTGAACCGCGGTCCGGCTGCAATCAGATCTCGAGAAGCTCCTGCTCCTTGTGAGCGACGAGGCGGTCGATGGCGGCCACGTTGTCCTGGGTCAACTTGTCCAGGTCCTTCTCCACCCGCTCGAGCTCATCGGTGGAGAGGTCGCCGTCCTTCTGCATGCCTTCGAGCTCTTGGCGGGCGTTACGACGCATGTTGCGCACGGTCACCCGCCCGTCCTCTGCCTTCTGCTTGACCACCTTGACTAGCTCCTTGCGGCGCTGCTCGGTGGGGATCGGAAAGGACAGGCGGATCACGGAGCCATCGTTCGACGGTGTGATTCCCAGGTCAGATCCCTGGATCGCCTTTTCGATGGCGCCGAGCGAACTCTTGTCATACGGGGAGATGACCAGCAAGCGAGCTTCAGGGACACTGAACCCCGCCATCTGGCGCAGCTCGGTCTCGGTCCCGTAGTAGTCGACCTTCAGGTGCTCGACGAGTGCGGGCGTCGCTCGACCGGTGCGGATCGCACTGAACTCCGATTGGGTGTGGTCCACCGCTTTGGCCATGTGGTCGCCGGCATCGGAAACCACGAGTGAGATCAGGTCTTCGTCCATTAGCGGATCAGCGTAGTCATCGTGGTCCGGGCGCACCCGGGCAACGCTCGGACCTGGGAGTTCATCGGACCAAGGTCCCGATCGACTCGCCGCTGAGCGCCTTGCGGATGTTGCCCGGCTCCATCAGATCGAAGACCCGGATCGGCAGCCCGTTGTCCTTGCAGAACGTGATGGCGGTGAGGTCCATCACCCGGAGATCCTTCGAGACGACCTCCATGAAGGACACTTCGTCGTATCGGGTTGCCGTGGGGTCGAGACGGGGGTCCGCCGAGTAGACGCCGTCGACGCCGCCATGGGTGCCCTTGCACAGCAAGACCGCCTCTATCTCCGCGGCACGGAGCGCGGCCGAAGTATCCGTCGTGAAGTAGGGGTTGCCCATGCCCGCAGCAAACACGACGACCCGTCCCTTCTCGAGGTGCCGGATGGCCCGGCGACGGATATACGGCTCTGCCACCTCTGCCATCTGCACCGCAGACAGTACGCGGGTGGCCTGACCGTGCTGCTCAAGGGCGTCTTGGAGGGCCAGGGCGTTGATGACGGTCCCCAGCATCCCCATCGTGTCCGACGTTGCGCGATCCATGCCGGCGCCGGCACCGGTGGTGCCACGCCAGATGTTTCCGCCGCCGACCATCACGGCGAGCTCGAGGTCGAGCGAGTCCCTGGTTTCGGCGATCTCCCGGGCTAACTGCTCTACTGCGGCTGCGTCGATGGTCTCGTCCGACGCAGACGAGGCCAACGCCTCACCAGAGAGCTTCAGAACAATTCGTTGGCGCTGACCCACAGTGTCGTCAGTCACCAACGACGACTTGGGCGAACTCCGTCACCGTTGCGTCGCCGAGCAGCTTCGCGATGGTCTGCTTCTCGTCCTTCACGAATGGCTGGTCCACCAGGACCCGCTCCTTGTACCAACCGTTGAGCCGTCCCTCGACGACCTTCGCCAAGGAGGCCTCAGGCTTCCCCTCGTTGAGGGCGATCTTCTCGATGGTCTCTCGTTCGGCGGCGACCTCGGCCTCCGGTACGTCTTCCCGGTTGATGTAGAGCGGGCGGGCGAAGGCGATGTGCGCTGCGATGTCGTGGGCGAGCTCCTTGGTCCCCCCGGCGACGGCGACAGCGACAGCATTGACGCCACGTCCAGCCTGCAGGTGAAGGTACGAGTCGACGGCCCCGCCAGCGGGGGCTGCGATCCGAACGACCTGGCCGAGGGAGATGTTCTCCTTGAGCGTGATCTTCATCGAGTCGAGTTCGTCGGCTCGCTCGGCGACGGCGTCGACGCCCTTGGTGAGCACCAGATCGGCGAGCTCGTTGACGAATGCGACGAACTGGTCGGACTTGGCGACGAAGTCCGTCTCCGACCGCAGCTTCACGATGGAGACCGCCTCATCGGTCTGACCGATAGCGACTGCACCCTCGGATGCTTCACGGTCGGCACGCTTGGCCGTGCCGGCAAGCCCTTGCTCGCGAAGCCACGTGACGGACTTGTCCATGTCGCCGTCGTTCTCGTCGAGGGCGCGCTTGGCGTCGAGCATGCCCACGCCGGTGAGCTGACGCAGCTTCTGGACGTCTTTGGCAGTGAAGGCAGGCACGGTCAGACCTCCTCGGTCGATGTCGTAGCGGCGGGAGCCTCAGCAACGGGAGCCTCGGCAACAGGAGCCTCAGCGGCAGGAGCCTCAGCGGCAGGAGCCTCAGCGGCGGGAGCCTCAGCAACAGGAGCCTCAGCGGCGGGAGCCTCGGCAACAGGAGCCTCAGCGGCGGGAGCCTCGGCAACAGGAGCCTCGACGAACGGCGTGGCCGGTGCCGGGGCAGGTGCCGGAGCGGGTGCCGGAGCAGTTGCTGCCTTCGGAGCAGGACGGTTCTGCGCGATGAAGCGACCTTCGGTGACAGCGTCGGCCACGACCCGGCACAGCAACGCACCCGATCGGATGGCGTCGTCGTTCCCCGGGATCACATGCGTGATCACGTCAGGGTCACAGTTGGTGTCGACCACAGCGACAACCGGAAGGCCGAGCTTGTTGGCTTCGGTGACTGCGATGTGCTCTTTCATCGTGTCGATCACAAAGATGGCATCCGGCAGCTTGTCGAGCCCGCGGATCCCGCCCAGGTTGCGCTGGAGCTTTTCGAGCTCACGGGAGTTGCGCAGCGCCTCCTTCTTCGGCATCGCGTCGAAGTCGCCGGCCTTCTGCATGGCCTCGAACTCCTTCATGCGCTTCACACGGGTGGAGACGGTCTGGAAGTTGGTGAGCATGCCACCCAGCCAGCGCTCGTTCACATAGGGCATGCCGCACGCGTCGGCGTAGACGGCGATGGGTCCCTGGGACTGCTTCTTGGTCCCAACGAAGAGGATGGTGCCGCCGCCAGCAACCAGGTCCCGGATGTAGGCGTAGGACTCTTCGATCCCCTGCATCGTCTGCTGGAGGTCGATCAGGTAGACGCCGTTGCGCTCACCGAGGATGAATCGGCGCATCTTCGGGTTCCACCGACGGGTCTGGTGTCCGAAGTGGACGCCCGCGCCCAACAGCTGCTTCATGGTTACGACGGCCATATGACTGCTCCTTGTGACGGTTGTTTCCCGACTGCAGCACCCCTGTGAGGGGGCGACCGTGGACGCGGCCGGGTGCGTGTGTATACCGCTCGAATGCCTCACCGGTCGGTGGGACCTCGCCATACTAGTGCCCTCAGCCGATGGCCTCCACTCGGGAGTGCCCATCCGCACTGCGGCGGCACCAACGAACTCGTCGGTCCTCTGCCTGGTCTGGGACGTATGCCTCGTCTGGGACGGATGCCCGCCCAGGAGCAGACGACCGAACGGCGTCAGCTGGCAGCGGGTGCGGCGGCGATCTTCTTGTCGACCTTGAGCGAACGTCCGCTGCCCTCGGGTCGGTCCGCGAGCTTCGCCCGCAGCTGCAGCACGGCCTTGGTGTGGATCTGGCAGACCCGGCTCTCGGTGACCCCGAGGATGTCGCCGATCTCGGCCAGCGTCAGCCCCTCGTAGTAGTAGAGGGTGAGGACCGTCTTCTCCCGGTCGGCCATCTCGCTGACCGCCTTGACGAGGGCCTCCTTGGTCTCCTTCACCTCGAAGGTGTCCAAGGGCCCGGCGGTGGCATCGGGCAGTGATTCGCCCAACGTGGCCCGGTCCGAGTGGTCCCCGCCCCGGAACACCTCATCGAGGGCGACGACACCGACGAAGGAGATCTTGCGCAGCGTCGTCTGGAACTCCGCGTCGGTCATCTCGAGGTCGGCCGCCACCTCGGCGTCCGTCGGGGTGCGGTGCAGCGTGGACTCGAGCTTCGAATAGGACTGCTCCACGGCCCGTGCTTTGGCACGAACCGAGCGGGGCACCCAGTCGATCGAGCGGAGTTCATCGATGATCGCGCCCTTGATGCGAGGGACGGCGTACGTCTCGAACTTGATGTTACGAGCCGGCTCGAACCGCTCGATGGCATCGATCAGGCCGATGATCCCGTAGCTGGCAAGGTCGGCTTCATCTACGTGGCGAGGCAGGCCGACCGACACGCGGCCAGCCACATACTTGACCACGGGGGCGTAGTGGACGATCAACTGATCGCGCAGCGCCTTTGCCCCAGTCTTCTTGTACTCGGCCCACAGGGCATCGATGCCTTGTCCGACCGTGTCGAGTTGCGTCGCCAATTCTCCCCTTAGGCCCTTGGGTGCGTCCCGGAATAGACCGCAAGCAGGCGCTCCTTGCTGACATGAGTGTAGACCTGCGTCGTCTGCAGGCTCGCATGTCCCAGCAATTCCTGCACGACACGCAGGTCGGCACCCCCGTCGAGGAGGTGGGTGGCAAAGCTGTGGCGCAGTGCGTGAGGGTGGGTCGGCACCGGCGACCGGCGGTCCAGGATGCGCCGGACGTCACGCGAACCGAGGCGGTTGCCACGACCGTTGTAGAAGAGCGCCCCCGGGTCGCCACCCTTGCCCGCCATGGCAGATCGAGGCCCGCCCAACCATCGGCGGACGGAGTCGACGCATCGATCGTGCGCCAGGACCTGGCGCTGCTTGGAGCCTTTCCCGGTCACCGTCACCACGCCGTGGTCTAGATCGAGGTCGCCGACGTCGAGCCCGCAGAGTTCTGCGACCCGAATACCGGTCCCGTAGAGCAGTTCGAGGACGGCGTCGTCGCGCACGTCACGTGCGAGCGGCTCGGTGGACTCCCCCGCACCGCTGTCGTTGGCGGCTAGAGGGACGGGATCGAGGAGCTGGTCGAGTTCCGCATGGCCGAGCACGCGAGGGAGGCGAGAGTCCGGCGCCGGGGCCGAAAGGCGAACCGACGGATCAGCGGACACCACTCCTCGGCGAGCGCACCAGCCAAAGTAGGAGCGCAACGAAGCGGCCGTCCTCGAGATGGTCGCCTTTGCGTACCGACGCGTGGCCAAGAACGCCAGATATCGGCGGAGAGTGATGCGGTCGACGTTCCCCGGGCCCACAGCGCCGCCACGCTCTGCCCACAGCGCAAACCGTTCGATGTCGGAGGCATAGGCCCGGACTGTGTCCGGGGACAGTCCGGCGACCGAACGGCGATAGGCCTCGATCTCCCAATCCACGGAGTCGAGCGTACCGGCGAGCGCCCCATCTGGCCGCCATATCCCGACTTGCCGATGCCGTCTTCTCCAACGGCCATCCCCTACCCCTTCCTGATCCCCCACACCGAGTCGCTTGCGGGTATGGTCAGCGACAGATAATGGAAGCAACGGCACCGGCACCCAGGGGGGGCGGCTCGGCGTCAGCATCGCAGTCAGCATCGCAGTGAGCACCGCAGTGAGTGGGGCAGCCGGCGAACGTCGGCGCCACCGTCCAAAGGGGGACCATGACTGATCGCATCGACCGCCGCTCGTTCCTGGCCAAGGGAGCCGTCGCCGGCGCCGGTCTCGCCATCGCCGGCGCTGCCGGTGGTGCCCTCGCTGGCTGCAGCACCTCGAGTTCGAGCTCGTCGAGCACCTCCGGAGGTTCGACTGGATCTCGTCCCGACGGAATTGCCACCGGAACACCCAAGCCCGGCGGCACCGTGGTCTTCGGGGTCGATGCGGAGGAGAAGGGTTTCTCCCCGATCCTCGGCACCTTCGACGAGGTAGGGCTCCTCTACGCCCGCACCGTCTTCGACACGCTGATGATCCTCGACTCGAGCGGCGCGCCTCAGCCCAACCTGGCTACGTCGGTCACGCCTAACTCTGATGCCACCGTGTGGACGATCACCGTCCGTCCGAACGTCACGTTCCACAACGGCGCCCCCTGCGACGGCGCCGCGGTAGCGGCCAACTTCGCTGCCCATCAAGCGTCGCTCCTCACTGGGCCGGCCCTCACGCCGATCAAGTCGGTCGTTGTCACCAGCCCCTTGGTCGTGACGATCACGATGAAGACGCCGTGGGTCCCCTTCGACTACTACCTCTGCGGCGGCATCGGCAGCCAGTTCGCGTTCATCGCCGAGCCCAACTGGCTGAAGACCAAGAGCCAGACCGACCCCATCGGCACCGGCCCCTTCGTCTTCCAGGAGTGGGTCCCGAACAACCACTTCACCGCCACCAAGAATCCCCACTACTGGCGCGCCGGACTGCCCTACCTGGACAGCATCACCTACAAGCCGATTCCGGACTCGGACCAGCTCTTCGCCAGCCTCAACTCGGGTGCGGTGGACATGATCCACACGACGAACGCCTCGACCATCTCGCGGATGCGGAGCAACACGAAGCTTGCGTATTGCGACGACTCGAAGAACATCGCCGGCGAGCCCGACATGGGCTGCATGATGCTGAACCTGTCCAAAGCTCCGTTCAACAACGCCAAGCTGCGCAAGGCCATGGCCTATGCCATCAGCTCCGAGCAGTACGTCAAGGTCATCGATGGCGGAGTCACCCCGACCACGAACGGCGTGTTCACGTCGACGTCGCCCTTCTACCTTGCCGACAACGGCTACCCCGCCTACAACCTGTCCAAGGCCAAGCAGCTGGTCTCCGAGGTGAAGGCGGCCGGCGGCTCGACCACGATGACACTCGGGCACACCCCGGACCCGAAGGGGAGTCAGATCGGGCAGTACCTGCAGCAGCAGCTCCAGCAGGCCGGCATGACCGTGACGCTGAACCCCATCCTCCAGGACTCGATCATCAACGTCGCCCTGCAAGGCGACTTCGAGGCCCTGACGTGGCGTCAGTTCGGTGCGGTCAATCCGGACATGAACTACATCTTCTGGACGCCGACCAACGCCGGCACGCCGTTGTTCTCCATCAACATGGCGCGCAACACGGACCCAGCCATGGAGACGGCGCTGCAGCAGGGACGCACGTCGACGGACAAGGCGACCCAGGTGTCGGCCTACCAGCAGGTCAACAAGCTGCTCTCGACGGACATCCCCTATGTCTGGTACTCCCGGATCGTCTGGGCGGTCGGGGCCCAGCCCAAGGTGCAGAACTTCAACAACCCGACGACACCGGCTGGGGGCAAGGCGTTCGGCCTGATCGGCGGGGCGGTCTGGCCTCAGCAGATCTTCGTGTCCTAGTCACAACCTGATCTCGGCTACACCACGACCGCCCTGCCTGTTATGGGTGGGGCGGTCGTGTCATGATCGGGCCATGAGTCGCATCCTGATCGTCGAGGATGACGAGCGGATCCGCTCCTCCATGCGCCTCGCCTTGGAAGAGGAGGGGTACGCCGTTGATGGTGTCGGCAGCGGCGAGGAGGCCATCGACCGCTTTGCGTCCGAGCCATACGAACTCGTGCTGATCGACCTCATGCTCCCCGGAATCGATGGGTTCGAGGCCTGCCGCACCCTGCGCCGGATGTCCACCGTCCCCGTCATCATGGTCACGGCGCGCTCGGATACCCACGACGTAGTGGCCGGACTCGAGGCCGGAGCGGACGACTACGTCACCAAACCGTTCGTGGCCAAGGAGCTGGCCGCCCGCATCCGGGCACTCCTGCGCCGCTCGCGGCACGAAGGTGAGGCGTCTGAGGTCCTCCGCTTCGGCGACGTCGAGATCGAATCGGATGCCGGCGTCGTCCGTCGGGCCGGCGAAGAGGTCCACTGCACCCGTACCGAGTTCCGCCTTCTGTGCGAGCTCGCCAACCACCCCGGCAAGGTGCTCAGCCGCGAGCAGCTGCTCGAGCGGGTGTGGGGCTACGACTACTTCGGCGACGGCCGCCTAGTCGACGTCCACGTGCGCCGGCTGCGTACCAAGGTCGAACCCGACCCCGCTTCGCCGCGGTTCATCCTCACCGTGCGGGGCATGGGCTACAAGCTGGTGGTCTGACCTATGGCAGCGCTGGATGAAGTGGGAGCCCCCGATGGGACGACGACACCTCCATCGACACCTCCATCGACACCTCCATCGGCATCGGCCCGAACCCTCCCGCTGCGTCGGACCCGGCTGTCCGGTCGGCTCGGCCTGCGGGCACGGGTGACGCTCACCTTCGCCATCGGCGCATTCGGACTGTCCGCCCTCATGGCCGGCATCACCTACTTCACGGCCCGCCAGACCTTTTTGAACGAGCGCCAGTCGGCCGAGCAGCGCCAGGCGTTCGCCAACGCAGCGCTGGTGCAGAACGCCCTCCGCTCCCCCGCCACCCAGGTCAACCAGCTCATCGAGTCGGTGGACACCTTGCCGGGGTCACGGTCGGTCCTCCGCACCGGGGGCCAGTGGTACGCCACGTCGATCTCCGTGGGTCAGAGTGCGATCCCGGCCGCTGAACGTGCCCTGGTGCTGTCGGGAACTCCCGCCTCACAGCGGTTCATCTTGGCTGGATCACCGCAATTGGTGATCGGCGTTCCGCTGCCCGCGGTGCACGCCGCCTACTTCGAGGTGTTCTCCCTCGACGAGCTGGCCGGGACGCTCCGCCAGCTCGCGTTTGCCCTTGCGGCCGCGGCGCTGGTCACGACCATCGCCGGGGCGGCCGTTGGGCGATGGGCCAGTTCGAGGGCCCTGCGCCCCCTGGGCTACCTGACCGAGGCTGCGGTGGCCATCGCAGGCGGACAGCTCGACACCCGGGTGGATGCCGGCGACGACGCTGATCTCGAGGAGCTTGCAGCTGCTTTCAACCAGATGACCGCGAACCTGCAGGACCGGATCGAGCGCGAAGCAAGGTTCACGTCCGACGTCAGCCACGAACTGCGGTCACCCCTCACCACGCTCATGGCGACGGTGTCGGTGCTCGAGAGCCACCGGACCCAGCTCGCCCCGCGCGCCCAAAGTGCTCTGGACCTGCTCGATGGAGATCTCCGCCGCTTCACTCGGATGGTCGACGACCTGCTCGAGATCTCCCGGTTCGATGCCGGATCGGCCGAACTGTCCCTCGACGAGGTCGACCCCGGTGAACTCGTTCGTCAATCCGTGGCGGCGTCGGCACCGGTCGACGCAGACGGGGTGCGGGGTCCGGCCACGTTCCCGGTCTACGTGGACCCTGGCGTCGAAGGCCTTCGGCTGCGGGTGGACAAGCGCCGATTCGAGCGGGTCATGGCCAACCTGATG
The DNA here is from genome assembly GCA_903849265.1 of uncultured Acidimicrobiaceae bacterium. Lineage (GTDB taxonomy): Bacteria > Actinomycetota > Acidimicrobiia > Acidimicrobiales > RAAP-2 > Bog-756. The sequence continues at coordinate 10,361 of CAININ010000088.1, read as the reverse complement.
GAGAACGCCACCCTGTATGCGGGCGGGGTCACCAAGGTGATCGTCGAACCTCAGCCTCCCGCAGTCGCCTACGCCCCGATCCCCGCAACGGCCATCCGGGTCGTGGTCGAGGACAACGGGCCCGGGATCCCCGAATCCGAGCGCGATCACCTGTTCGAACGCTTCTATCGGGGCATCCGGGCCGGACAGCGGGCATCGAGTCAGGGCACCGGCCTCGGGCTGTCACTCGTGGCCGAGCACGTCCGCCTCCACGGCGGACGCGTTTGGTGCGAAGAGGGCCCCGGCGGAGGGACGCGCTTCGTGGTGGAACTTCCACTCGGGCCGGCTGACGACGGCGACCATCCAGACGGGGAACACCGATGAGCGAACGTTGTCGTCGATGGGCAGCATTCCTGGGGATCTTCGCCATGGCCCTCGCCGCCACCGCCTGCGGTATCCCTGCCACCGGTGGGCCGACGGCCATCGCCAAGTCCGACGTCCCTTATCACCTACTCAATCCGTCGACAACGCCCTCCACATCCCCGGGCACCCCGCCAGCCGTGGGCGTGCCTGAACAGATCTACCTGGTATCCCCTGTCGCGCATGTCTTGGCCGCCACGCGTGAGGTGGCGGTCCCGGCCACCCTCGGCCAAGTACTGGAGGCGCTCCTTGCTGGGCCGACAGCCGCCGAGTCGGCCTCGGGCATCCAGTCCTACCTCACGGGCACCGGTGTGCAGGTCACTGCCACCGAGGCTGCCGGGATCGCCACGGTGCACTTCAACTCCAACCCGATCCAGGTGGTCGGGCCGGACCAGACCCTGGCCATCGCGCAGGTCGTCTACACCGTGACCCAGCAGCCCGGGATCACCGGGGTGACGTTCGAGATCGGCGGAAAGCCGATCGAGGTCCCGACCGCAGCCGGGGCGCAGGTCCCGGGGCCGGTCAGCCGCTCCGACTACCTGCCCCAGGCGCCGCTTCCCTGACGGGACCTTCAGGCCTGCGTGCACGTCGACGCGTGCTCGATAGATGCAGTCCCATCTGGACCGATGCACTCCCCATCCACACCCCCCACGCCGCATCCGCCCGGGCTCACATGGGAAGATGGCAGCGCAGCCCCTCCCGATGAAGACAGCCACCAGCGGCACCCGGTTGGTATCAGGGGAGTGATCCGAGGAGGACCGGTGGAAGTGGACGACAACAGCGACTCGAGCATGACGTCCCCTGCCGGCAGTGGGACGCAAAGCGCTCGCATCGCTTCCATCGAAGAGGAGTTGAGCAGTCCCGACCGCGTCATCATGCTGTCCGATGGGGTGTTCGCCATCATCCTCACCATTCTCGTGCTCGAGCTCAGGGTCCCCCACGACCTTTCCCGCGCATCACTGGGTCAAGCGGTACACGACCTTCGTCCGACGTTGATCGCCTGGGTTCTCAGTTTCCTCATCATCGGCATGTACTGGATGGCCCACCGCGACATCTTCGCCCGGGTGTGGGCGGTCAACAGAGACCTGGTCTGGCTGAACCTGTTGTTCCTCTTGCCCTGCGCGCTGATTCCATTCGCGTCGTCCGTCCTAGGCGAGTACCCCGACGATGCCAAGGCGGTCCGGTTCTACGGGCTCGTCGTGATCGTGGTCTCCGTGATGCGGCTCTTCCTCTACTGGTACGTCATCCGCCACCCCCGGCTGCTGCGGCCCGGGGCCCTCAGCGCCCATTCCGCACAAGGGGTCGTCCTCATCATGGTGCCCGTAGCGGTCTACATCGTGGCCATGGTCGTGGCCGAAGTGTCCCCCATGGCCGGGATCATCATCTTCATGTCGGTGCCGGCGATCTACTTCGGTGCGGTCACCATCGCCAGAGAGCGCGGCGGAGGCCACGGCGAAGCGGAAGACTTCTCCTAGGTTCGCCAGCCAGCACGGCGCCGTCGGGACGGTACGCCAGGCAGGCGCCCCGGCAGCCAGGCGATCAGACGATCAGGCCGTGGCGGCTACTGCCCAGGGGACCCGAGGGGCGTCAGTCCAGAGGTGTTCGAGGTCGTAGAAGGCACGGGCCTCGTCGAGGAACACGTGCACCAGGAAGTCGCCGTAGTCCATGAGCACCCAGTAGGCGTCGCTCAGCCCTTCGATCCGGTGGGGTGACCGATCACTCGTCAACTTCACCTGTCGCTCCACCTCGTCGACGATCGTCTTGACCTGACGGGTGTTGCGCCCGCTGGTCACGACGAAGGCGTCGGTCAGCCCGAGGAGGTTGCTCATGTCGAGGATGACGGTGTCCTCCCCCGACTTAGCGTCAGCGGCACGGGCCGCCACGATGCATTCGGCCGGAATGTCCGGCACGGTGGCCCGAGCGCTGGGGGCGGAAGCGGTGGGCGTGGGATCGACGGGGGTCAACGAATGTCTCCTTCTAGCGCGTGAACGCTGCGGGACGGATGGGGCGCCGGCTGGACGTTGGCGGACGGCACGGATTGGGACGGGATGGTTTGAGACGAGACGGCATCGGCCGGCGATTCGATGGACAACAAGGCGGCCGGTAGCGCAGGAACCACCGAGCCCGGGGGTGTGGCCGGACGATATCGGGCGAGGCTCACCACCACAATGGTAAGCGCCAGACAGAGTGCCACGACCACGGCGCACACCCAGGCAGTGCGGCGCCGCTGCTTGCGTGCCTCGCGCAATGCCCGTCGTCCATCTCCCGAGGCCGCTGGATCAGAGTCCCCGGGGTCGGCGCCGGGGTCGGCGCCGGGGTCCGGATCGACGGTGTCGCTACCGCCCGGGACATCGTCGTCATGGACCGTCGGGATGTCGACTGCAGGCACTTCGCCAAGATCGGCCTCGTTGGTGCGAACAGCAGGCGGAACTGACGCCTCCTGCGGCGCAGTGCCTTCGGACTCGCTGGGGGTCAGCCGCACACTCATCTCCCCGTAGCGTACAGATGACGCTCGGCGATGCATCGGATGACGGAAGCCGGAACTTCCCCATCGACCGGTTCGCCAGCTTCGAGCCGCGAGCGGAGTGCAGTGCTGGACACGTCGAGTGGCTCCACCGGCACCCGCACGAACCGCCACCCCTCCGAGGGGTCGACGCCGGGGGCGCCGGGCCTGTCCACGACAGCAAGGGTCACCAGATCCCGTAGAGCCTCGTGCTCGTGCCAGGTGACGAGCCCGCCCACCACGTCGGCGCCGACCACGACCACCACCTCGGCCGTTGGGTCGTCGCCCAGCAGCCGGCGGACGGTGTCGATCGTGTACGACGGCCCGCCCCGATCGAGTTCGATCCGGGACGGTTCGAGTCCCGGATGATCACGTAAGGCCGCCTCCACCATGGCGTAACGGTCCTCGGCCGGCGACACCGGTCGGCCTGCCTTCTGCCAGGGCTCGTTGGCCACCACGACCAGCATCCGGTCGAGACCGAGTGCTCGGTGCACCGCGTCGGCTACGTCCACATGGCCTCGGTGGATCGGGTCGAAGGTGCCCCCGAAGACCCCGATGCGGGTGCCGCTGCCCGTCATGTCAGGTACCGGCGAGTGCTGCCACCACCGGGGCGAAGGCTTCCATCTCTGCCTCGTGGACGACGACGTAGGAGAAGCCGAAGCGCGCACGGCGCTCGACGAGTCGTTCGATGATCTGCTCGACCGTTCCTATCAGGGCGATGGGCGACCCATCGACCTGCTCGGCGGTCACCGACATCATCTGGGCCAGACGCGCGGTCGCGTCCTCGCGATCAGGGACGATCTGGACCACGAACGTCAGGACCTGCAGCTCGAGGTCGGCGAACCGCTCGCCGGCCGCCTCGCGGATCCACCCGATCCGTTCGTCGTAGTACTCGGCCGTGGTCGTCTCCAGTACCTCGGGGCCGACGTAGCCGGCGGCCAGGCTCGGATTGACCCCGACGATGTCCGCCTCTCGCGCAGCGATACCCAAGACGCGCTTGCCGCCTCCGCCGATGATGATCGGCGGATGGGGCCGATGATGTGGCAGCGGCGCACCGATCGCGCCGGTGATCTGGTAGTGCTCGCCCTCGAAGGTGCACGCCCCGGTGGACCAGAGCGACTTCATCACGGTGAGGCTTTCGGCCATCCGGGTGATCCGCACGCCAGCTGGGTCGTTGGTCATCCCGGACTGCTCGTAGTCGCTCGTCATCCACCCTGCTCCGAGCCCGAATTCGACGCGACCCTCCGACATCAGGTCGAGCGTGGCGATCTCCTTGGCCAAGACGACCGGATGGCGGTAGTCGTTTCCGAACACCAGCGAGCCGACCTTCAGATCCGTTGTGGCCTCGGCGGCCACGGTCAGCGCCACCAAGGGGCCGAGCTGGTCCTCGAAGTGGTCAGGGATGAACAGAGTGGAGTAGCCGAGGCCCTCGACCGAGCGAGCCAAGTCCCGCCATGCGGCCCCGGACGAGGCGTTGGACAGCTGGACGCCGAAGCGGAAGGGTGCCATGTCCCGAGCCTAGAGCCGGAGGCCATACGCTGTGGAGGTGGTACCACCGATCCCCGCCTCCGACGCCGCCGCAACGTGGACCCCGGACTCGTGGCGCGCGCGCCTCGCAGCCCAGCAGCCGACGTGGCCCGACGAGGCGGCGCTCAAGCAGGTGCACGCCCGGCTCAGCGGACTCCCTCCCTTGGTCTTCGCAGGGGAAGCCCGCCACCTGACTCGGTCCCTCGGACAGGTGGCCGACGGCCGGGCGTTCGTCCTGCAGGCCGGTGACTGCGCCGAGTCGTTCGCCGAGTTCACCGCCGATGGCATACGCGACAAGCTCAAGGTCATCCTGCAGATGGCTGTCGTCCTCACCTACGGGGCCGGGCTGCCCGTGGTCAAGGTGGGCCGGATCGCCGGGCAGTTCGCCAAGCCGCGCAGCTCCCCCACCGAGCTGGTCGGCGACCAGGTCATCGACTCGTTCCGCGGCCACATGGTCAACGACGACCTGCCCGAGCGAAGTGCCCGGATCCCGGACCCGAACCGCCTGATCACCGCATACGAGCAGTCGGTGGCGACACTGAACTTGCTGCGCGCCTTCACCAAGGGTGGATTCGCCGACCTCAGTCAGATCCACGCCTGGAACCAGGAGTTCGTGGCGAGCTCCACCGAGGGCCGGCGGTTCGACGACATCGCCGAGGGGATCGACCGGGCGCTCCGGTTCATGGGTGCCTGCGGCATCGACCTGACCGGCGAAGACACACTCCACCAGGTCGACTTCTGGACCAGCCACGAAGCGCTCATCCTCGATTACGAAGAGGCCCTGACCCGCAAGGACTCCCTCACCGGCGACTGGTACGACTGCTCGGCTCACATGCTGTGGGCCGGCGAGCGGACCCGTCAGGTCGACGGCGCCCACATGGAGTTCCTGGCCGGCATCCACAATCCGGTGGGCTCCAAGGTCGGGCCCTCCGCTACGGCTGGCGACGTGGTCGCACTGTGCGAGCGGCTCAACCCGCTTCGCACCCCGGGCCGGCTGACCCTCATCACGAGGTTCGGTGTCGATGCCATCGATGACCACCTGCCCGACCTGCTGCGTGCCGTCGAAGCCGAGGGCCACCCCGTGGTGTGGATGTGCGATCCCATGCACGGGAACACGTTCACCGCCGAAGGTGGCCACAAGACGCGCCGGTTCGACGACATCATCGGTGAGCTGCAGAGCTTCTTCCGCATCCACCGAGAGATCGGCACCTGGCCCGGCGGGGTCCATGTCGAGCTCACCGGGGACGACGTGACCGAGTGCCTAGGCGGAGTGGAGGACATCGTCGAGGGCCAGCTCGGCCAGCGCTACATGACTACGTGCGACCCCCGCCTCAACGGGCGCCAGGCGCTCGACCTGGCCTTCCGCATCGCCGAACTGCTCCGGAACTGAGCCTTGGCAACGGAAACGGGCCGGCCTCGGCGCGGGGAGCGGGCCGCCGGGGGGTCATTGACCCGGACCGAGGGGGCCACCACAATGGGGTGGCCCGAACGGCCTCGCCGGACACAGTGCGTCCGGTCGGCCGGCAGGCGTCCCCCACCCACCACCAGAGGTCACCCATGCCCCTCCGCCAGTCCGTCGCCCTGCCTCCCGTGCCTGCCGATGCCCGGCCGTCCCTGCCGTCCCGTTCGGGGATCAGCCGCTACCGCCGCTCGCGCCGTGCCCTGGCCGCGCTCGGGACAGCCGCTGTCTCACTGGCCGGCGCGGTGGCGGTCGTCGCGGTGATGGCCGCACCGGCGCCGGCGGGCGCGGCACCGGCGAAGCAGGTGTCTGCCTACTGGGTGGTGGCCAGCGACGGAGGAATCTTCAGCTTCGGTGGCGCCGGCTTCTACGGGTCGACGGGGGGGATGCGGATCAACAAGCCGGTTGTCGGGATGGCCGGCACCTCAGACAGCTTGGGTTACTGGGAGGTGGCCGCCGACGGGGGAATCTTCGCCTACGGCGACGCCGGCTTCTACGGCTCGACCGGGAACGTCAGCCTGAACAAGCCGGTGGTGGGCATGGCGGCCACCCCGGACGGCCGCGGCTACTGGCTGGTGGCTTCCGACGGGGGCATCTTCGCCTACGGCGACGCCGGCTTCTACGGGTCGACCGGCAACATCATGCTCAACAAGCCGGTGGTGGGCATGGCGGCCACCCCGGACGGCCACGGCTACTGGTTGGTGGCCGCCGACGGGGGCATCTTCGCCTACGGCGACGCCCACTTCTACGGGTCGACCGGGAACATTTCCCTCAATCAGCCGATCGTGGGCATGGCGTCGAGTGCCGACGGCCATGGCTACTGGTTCACTGCGGCGGACGGTGGGGTCTTCGCCTACGGCGATGCACCGTACGCCGGATCCCTCGGCAACGTGCCGCAGAAGAATCCCATCGTGGCGATCACCGCGTCGGACCCGAATCCCTCGGGGAGCGTCCCGGGGTACTGGTTCGCCAACAGCAACGGTGCAGTGACCGCGTTCGGAGGCGCCACCTATTGGGGCTCGACGCCCCAGGTGCTGAACCAGCCGGTCGTGGGCATGGCCGAGGCCACCGGCAACGGCAGCTTCACCGGCTCCTCCTACCGCTCGGGCAGCTTCGGCTACGACATCTCCTACGCCCAGTGCCCGTCGGGAGGCGGCATGCTCCCGCCGTCCCCCCATACCATCGGGATCGTCCAGGTGGAGGAGCCGGGCCACGTGAACCCGTGCCTGGCCCAGGAGGCGGCCTGGGCCGGCGCCGGCCTCAACCTCTACATCTACATGAACTACGGAAACTCCAACGTCAACCGTGACCCGGCCTGCCTGGCTGCGGTCGACCCGTCCTCGTGCAACTACGGCTTCAACGCGGCGGTACAAGCCTTCCAGGACGCCCAGGCGGCGAACGTCACCACCGGGGTGGCCTGGTGGCTCGACGTGGAGAACGACCCGTCCTGGTCGCACAGCACCGCGTCCAACGCCGCGCTGGTCCAGGGGGCGATCGACGGGCTCAAGTCAGAGGGGCTCAACAGCGTGGGCATCTACGCCAGTCCCGGCAACTGGCCCAGCATCGTCGGGAACTACCAGCCCGCCGTGCCCTACTGGGCCGCCGACTGGGGGCTCGACCCCGCGACGACCTGCACCAACGTCACCTCGAAGTACAGCGGCCTGCCCACTGGGCCCGTGCAGATCGTGCAGTACAGCTCGCCCAGCGCGGCCTACCCGTTGTCCGGCATGGACACCCTCTTCGACAACGACTACGCCTGCTGATCGGGCGAAGCGGCGGACGCCACTCCCCGCCCGGGTCGTGGGCGGTCAGCGGTGATCCCACCACCCAGGAGATCAACGTCCTCGAGCACATGGCCTTCGGCCGTTCCAACCGGGGCGTCGCCGCCGAGCTCGACCTGTCGGTCAAGGCCGTCGAGAAGGCCGTCACCAGGGTCGTCCGCAAGCTCGGGCTGAACGACGAGCCGCTGTTGGACAGCCGGCTCAGCGCGTCGCTCGTCTACCTGAGGGCACAGGGGGGGCCCGGTCGCCGTGTCGAAGCGCCACCGCTGGAATCACGACAGACGACAGGCTCGCCGACGGGAAGCCGGGCGCCAAAAAGGGTCGGCAGCGTCGCCCGGGACGGACCATCCGAGCAGGACACCACCCGGCCGCCCGGCCGGTGATCAGTCGATCCGCTCCCCGGTCCCCACGCTCATCCACGACCGACCGGACGGGGTGACCCCCTCGGTTGTAGCGCCGACGCCCTCACTCCCCAGGTGGTGGGCCCCGTCGTTGTAGCCGATCAGCGTCCATCGCCCGCCGTCGACCTCCCAGGTGGTGAGCGACGCGTGCTGGGTGCGCAACTGCATCCGGGCACCGGTCAGCCCGCCGACCACCGGGGTCTTGGCCAGTAGCGACGCCTCGACCACGCCGGCGTGACAGGCCACCACAACCAGCTCGCCGGGGTGCCGGGCGGCCACCGTGTCCAGGGTGTCAGCCACCCGGTTGACGAAGCCGGTCCAGCTCTCGCCCCCCGGGGCGATGGGGCGGCCGGGATCGGCGTCCCAGTCCGGGTTGCCGAATCGCACGCTGAACTCGGACCAGTCGAGCCCGTCGGCCTCGCCGCAGTGGAGCTCGCAGAATCCGCACTCCTCGACGATCCCCGGGGGCTGCCCCACCGACCCGTCGGCGCCGATGCCGGCCAGGGCCGGGGCCAGGATCCCCGCCGTCTCGACCGCCCGGGGCAGGACGCTGGCGTACAGGACGTCGGCACCGGCCAGCTCGCCCGTCTCCGCCAGCCGCTCCCGTAGCACCGCCACCTGGGCCCGGCCCCGGTCGGTCAGGCCCTCGCAACCGATCGGTCCGCCGCAGATGCCGGACACGTTGCACACCGCCTCGCCGTGGCGGATCAGCACGATGGTGGCGGCCGAGGAGGAGGTGGCTCCCATGGTCCGGATGCCCGGCGGAGGTGCCTGGGGCGACGGCCCCTCGGGGGCACCCGACCCGGCCCCGGTCAGGGCGTCGAAGCCGGCCCCGGACCCGTCGTCACCGATCATGCCAACTCCCCGACGAATGCCTCGAGCTGGCGCAGCGTGCGGCACTCGACCACCTCGTCGCAGTGGTTGGCGTACTCCCCCACGATCGAGTCGCCGGAATCCCAGTAGGCCCGCGGCTCGGGGTTCAGCCAGTAGACGTGGCGGGCCCGGGCCTGGATCTCCTTGATCACCCACGAGCCCGACGCGTGGTAGTTGTTCCGGGCATCGCCCAGCAGGAGCACGCTGGTCCGGGGGGTGATCTCCTCGCCCCAGCGCTCCCAGAACACGGAGAGGGCATGGCCGTAGTCGGAGTGCCCGTCGACCCAGACCACGTCGGCCTCGGTGTTGATCCGGTGGACCGCCTCGGACGGGTCGTCGACACCGTCGAAGTAGCTGGTCACCTCGTCGATCCCGTCGATGAACACGAAGCTGCGCACTTTGGAGAACTGCGAGCTGATGGCGTGCACCAGGTGGAGGGTGAACCGGGCGAACGACGCCACCGAGCCGCTGATGTCGGCGATGACGATGATCTCGGGCTTGGAGGGACGCGGGTAGCGGAACTTGGGGTCGACCGGCACCCCGCCGGTCGACAACGAACTGCGCACAGTGGCGCGAAAGTCGAGCGGGCCCTTGCGTCCATGACGGCGCTTGCGGGCCAGCCGGACGGCCAGCTTGCGCGACAGCGGGGCCAGCAGTTTGCGCAGTGCCACCAGCTCATCGCGGGTGGCGTGCATGACGTCGATGTCCTCGGGCAACGGCTTGCGGATCGACTTGGCCAGGGCCTCGCTCCCCCGGTCGGCCACCAGCCGTCGACGGATCTCGCTCTCGATCTCTTTTCGAAGCTGATCGATGCGGGATTGGTACTCGTCGCGCAGCAAGCGCTCTTCGAGCGGGGTGAGGGTGACGTCAGGACCGGCATGGCCGGCCTCGTCGTTCTCCGCCGAGGTGGCCTGCTTCGCCTGGTCGATCAAGCGCTCCATGACCTTGTCGAGGTCGAGGTTCCGAAGCGTCCGATAGAGGTAGTAGGTGCCGCCGACCGGTCGGCCCGCCTCCATGCCCCCGTAGCGGCTGACGGCTTGACGAGCCACGGCCTGGAGCATCGAGCCGTTGGCGCCCAGCAGCGCCTTGTAGAGCATGTCGGCCAGCTCTTCGGGAGTCATGCCCTCGCCCCCGCCCCCGCCGCGGCCCTTGCCCTGGCGGCCACCCTCGCCCGGCTGGCTGGTACCGTCCTCGTCGGACTCGGCTTCCTCACTCTTCTCTTCGGATTCACCGGCGATGGAGTAACCGGGTCCACGAAGCGAGAAGTAGATCTCGAACGCCGTCTCATAGGCCGGCCAGTGAGTGGACGACTTCACCAGGCTGGCACCCAGCGTGTACTTGATGGACTCGCGGTCTTCAAGCGGTACGTGGCGCAAGGTCTCCGCGGCATCCAGGTGCTCGCTCAGCGACACCGGGAT
>CAININ010000087.1 GCA_903849265.1 uncultured Acidimicrobiaceae bacterium | reverse complement strand
GGGTGATGATGAGGCCGGGGACGATGAAGGCAAGGCCACCGACGAGGGCTCCGCTGGCTCCTCGCAGTCGCCAGGCGCACAGAATTGCGAGCTGGGTAGACGCCGGACCCGGCAGGAGGTTCGTGGCGGCGATCCCGTCTTCAAACTCCTCATGGTCCAGCCAGCCTCGCTCGTCGACGCAGAGCGCCCGCAGCATGGCGATATGTGCCGGCGGACCCCCGAACCCGAGACAGCCGATCCGACCCCACTGACGGGCGATAGTGGCGAGGGAAACCGCACCGGGCAGATCTGTCCGCTCCTCTGCCGTCATCGTTCGAGGCGGCGGCCGCCAGCTCCGATCACAAGATCGGTTCGCTCGGCACGTCGAAGAACTCCTGATACGAGAGGCCCCGTTTGCGGAGCTCTCCGGCATCGAGGCCGGTGTCTGCGAACGAATACCGCGTCCCGCCTCCACCGCCGTCACCGGGATGGGTGTCCAAGAACGCCCGCATCCGGCCTTCGGCCTCAGTCGTGAACTCGAGTCCGAGGGCGTCGTAGATCGTTGCAATGGTGGAGAACGGATCGGCAAGGAACTCGTGGAACTGCACGTCGACCACCTGTTCGGCCGGAATCGTCCCGTCCCGCCTGGCATCGATCGAGCGCTCGAGGCCGATCAAGATGTCCTCGGCATACTGCTCGGCCGCACGGGCGATCGTGCTGTGGTCGCTGGCCATGGAACGCAGCAGGGCCACAAGGGCGCTGATCGAGGCGATGACGCGCACCGGGTCCCGGTGCGTCTGGACGATGAGCGCGTCGGGGTACTCGTCGAGGAGAGCGCCCAGACTCCACATGTGCCCCGGTGATTTGAGGAGCCACCGGTCGCCGGCGTGGCGGCTCTGTAGGTGCTGCAGGTAGATGTGGTGCCACCGGTACGCCGACGACATGTCGGCCTCGTGCAGGAGCCACCGGTTGTACTCCGGGACGTCGTACTGGGTCGGGAAGATCATCGACCGGAAGTCGCCACCCGTCATGCGCACGCACTCCTGTGCCAGCCGGGCGCCTAGCGGGTGGAAGTCGGTGAACCCGGGGATGATGAGGTCGGGCATGGCGGCGATGGCCTCGGCCTCGTCGATCCGGGGGTCGGTGTCGTAGGTGGCCGACTCCGGTGGGGGACAGGGGCTGTCGACCTCCCAGGTGAGCGGGGCTCGGTTGGCCGGATCCTGCGCCAGGAGGTCATAGAGGATGGTGGTGCCGGTCCGAGGCTGGCCGACGATGACGATCGGACGGGTGACAGCACCTTCGGCCACCTCGGGATGGTCACGTCGCCACGCCAGGATCTCCATCCGGTTGCCGAGGTAGCCCGCCACCTCGGTCTCCACGATGGTTCGGCCCAGTTCGTTCAGCCGAGCAGAGCCTTCGAGGTCGTCGAGCAGCCGCTCCAACCCCTCCCTCCATGCCGGCTCGCCCATGTCGTCGCGGCCCGTGGCCGCCATGGCGGTGGCCAGGAGCGCATCCACCTCGAATCGCTGTCCTCCTGTCGAGGCGGTCATCTGGTCACGCCCTTTCGATCGGCTGGACCGTGGTCCGGACCTCGGGGGCGGCTGGACTGTCGAGCCAGCGGACCACGACGAATCCCCGGTGGCGCCCGCCCGTGTCGAGCCAGACGGAGTGACCGTCCCCTTGGCCGTCCTTGTGGCCGACCCCTTCGCCGTCCCCGTGGCCGACGACGGCCGAGGGTGGGCAGGTGGCTGCCACGACGATCCTGGCCTTCCCATCGGACCCGAGCGACACCGCCGAGTGGGTCACCGAGCTTCGGCGCCGTCGGGTGTCGATGCACTCGTGCCAGATGTTCTCGACGGTGACACTCCAGTACCGGGTGTCCGGAGGGGTGAACTCGACGACCAGCGCCTCGTCGGGCTCCAGGCGGAAGGTCCCGAGCACGTAGAGGTTGTCGGGTGTGGTGTTCTCTCCACCCAGCGCCCCCGCCTCCACGGTGAACAACTCGTTGGGCCGCTCGACTGCCTCAGGCAGGACGGTCCGGTGCAGGGTCATCAACTTGGCGATGGTCCAGGCCATTGCCGTGAACTGCTCGGCGATTGCGCCGTCGCTAGGGATCGCTGGAGTACCCACCGGGTCGATGCACTCGATTGCCAG
>CAININ010000086.1 GCA_903849265.1 uncultured Acidimicrobiaceae bacterium | reverse complement strand
CAGGGATGAACGTGTGGTCGCACACACCGACGTAGAAGAAGCCCGCCGCTTCGCAGGCTTGGGCCACCTGGGCCAACTCGGCTGGCCCGGCATCGGGTTCCCACGGTTCGACGTAGATCGAGGATTGCGACTGCACGGGCAGCTGCATGCCGAACGACACGATCCCGGGCGGCAGCACGGGGACGACGTCGACGGGGAGAGCGATGGGGGAGTCGGTCACGGGGAGAACCTCACTGCGTCAGGCCCCTGATCGGGGGCGGGTCGATGGCGTGTTGGAGGAGAGTGGTCCGATGACCGAGGTCAGCCGGCAGCCAGTGCGTCGGCCAGTGCGTCGGCCAGTGCGTCGGCGGTGCCGAACTGGGTGGCGAGCACTCGGGCCCGCTTGTAGGCGAGGTGCGCCGGGACTTCCCAGGTGAAGCCCATGCCGCCGTGCACCTGGATGCTGGAGCGGCCGTTCGTCACGGCAGCCTCGTCGGCGAGGAGCTTGGCCCCGGCCGCAGCTACCTCGGCATCACCGACGTCCGGTTGGTCGACAGTGACAGCCGCGGCCTGGACGGCGCAGCGGGCCACCTCGGCCCGCACGACCATGTCTGCGCACAGGTGCTTCACGGCCTGAAACCCGCCGATGGGCCGGCCGAACTGGACGCGCCCCTTGGCGTATTCGACGGCGAGATCACAGGCCCACTGCGCCAGGCCGACCTGCAGGGCTGCGGTCAGCACGGCACCGTCGCGACGCCACCATGCGGCGACATCGGGCCCGGCTACCGGCTCACCGGCAGGGAGTACCGGCAGGGACCAGACGGGGGTGAGTGGATCCATCGGTCGCGGCAGTGGCGTGGCATCCAACGAGCGCGGATCGAGGCGCTCGATGCCGGCTTCAGACAACACAAGGAGGACGTCGAGATCGGCCAGGTGTTCGATGATCACCGGCAGCGTGGCGCTCCCCACGGCCCCCGCAACCGGGCGCTCGACAAGACCGACGACCACGGTGCCGTCGTCGGCACCGTCGATGAGCCCGGCGGCCAGGTGGCTTGCCACAAGCGGGCCGGGGATGAGTGCGTATCCGAGCGCCTCGAACACGAGCGCCGCTTCGGCCAGACCCAGACCGACCCCGCCGGCTGCTTCGGCCAAGCACAGGCTGAACACGCCGGCCTCACCGAGTTGGCGCCATCCATCCCGGTTGACCACCCGGTCAGTCGATTCGGCGGCCCGGATCGACTCCAGAGGGAAGACGCCTTCGCACAGCCGCCGGATGCCGTCGGCCAGCTCTGTCTGGAACTCAGTGACCTCGAAGTCCATCGTCGTCCTTACTCTTTTGTCTGGGCTGGGGCCGCAGCCTTAGCCGCTGCCGTCACCTGGGGCTCCTTGGGGAGTCCCAGGATCCGCTCGCCGACGATGTTCCGTTGGATCTGTGAGGTGCCAGCGGCGATGGTCAGGGAGATACCCCGCAGCCAGTCCTCGACCATGACCCCGGCGGGAAGCAGACCCTCGCCGTCGATACCTTCGCTGTCATAGGCGGCCAGACCGGCTCGATCCAACAAGGAGAGAGAGAACTCGCCGAGCTTGTGGCGGGTCTCCGAGTAGGCCAGCTTGAAGAAGGTGCCGCCCACGCCCGGGATCCCGGTGCGCGCCGCCTGGGACACATTGCGCTTGGTCAGGGCGTAGAGCGCATCGAGCTCGGCCTTGATGTGGCCGGCCTGGCGCCGGGTGCCGGGGTCGGACCATGCACCGGTGCGCCGAGCCAAGGTGACGGTGGCGTCGAGGAGCTCGATGGCCTCGAGCAGGTCGCCGACGAAGGCAGTGCCGCGCTCGAAGCTGAGGGTGACCATGGTGACCCGCCAGCCGTCGTTCTCCTCGCCGACCCGGTTTGCCACTGGGACCCGCACCTCGTCGAGGAAGAGCTCGGCGAACTCGGTGGAGCCGGCGATGGTGGTCAGGGGCCGGATGTCGACTCCAGGAGTGTCCATCGGAAGGATGAGCCAAGAGATCCCCCGATGACGGCTGTCTTCGGGGCCCGTGCGGACCAGCAGCTCGCAGTAGTCGGCGACTTCGGCGTGCGACGTCCAGATCTTCTGACCGCTGATGACGTAGTCGTCGCCATCGCGGACAGCGCGCGT
>CAININ010000085.1 GCA_903849265.1 uncultured Acidimicrobiaceae bacterium | reverse complement strand
GTCCATGAGCGCCGGATCCAAGTAGTCCCAGTCGGGAGCGGACTCGCCAGCGGACACGTTCATCCATTCGACGACGACGTTCCCGTCGAACTTCGCTGTGTCGCTCGGGCGGCGCACGATGAGGCGCGTCCGATACGGGGATGATCCGGCGACGGCGACGGTCCACTTCCCGTCAGAGGGCGTGGACCGACCGGTGAAGAAGTACGCCGTCCCCGAGGCGAAGTACTCCTGCTCCAAATAGCCGTGGGCGGCCAGATTGGAGGAGTTGGCCGACACGGGCTCGATGATCTGCCCGGCGGTCGGCGGCGTGGAGAAGACCGCCGGCGCCCGCCAACCCGTCAACATTGCGGTAGGCGTCGTCGAAGACGAGGTGGCCGCACTTCCGCATGCGGTCAGGACTCCGGCCGCAATCAGGCCAACGGCACCCCAGCGGCTCAACCGGACGGCGGTGTGGTTTCTCATGATGTGTTTCCGACCTCCCCCGAGGGGCTCGACCGACACCACGGACGTGGCTCGAACCCGATCGGACAGTAGCGCCCTCATCCTGGGCCGCGCCGTCCATCCAGTTCTCTGTGGTGCGTGCAACACGAAGGACGCCTGGTGTGGCTCAGGCAGAATACCTGGTGAGGCTCAGACAACTCCGGGCGGCCACCTGGACCAGCGTCAACGAGCAAGACGTACCCCATCCGGAGGTCGCCTGAGGGAGCCGAGGACCAAGGGCAAGCGCCGATCCGGCGCCGGCAATGGAACCCCTGGCCGAGGAAACAGCCTCGGAAAGCACGTTCGATCGCCTGGCCCCGATGCGCGATTCCCCCTCACTGCGACTTCGAGCCCCAGCGCTCAGCCGAGGGCCACGATGCGTTCGGACCGAGACAGCAGACCCCGAGTCGGATGCTGTTGTCGACCGAGGGTCAAGGTATCGGAGCGCCAGGGCGCGATGCACAGAGTGCACGGCAATCCGAGCCAGGCTGTACCGTGCCGATGTCGACCGAAGATTGCCAGCAGACGAACGAGGAGTCACCCCATGAGCACCTTTCCCTATGCCGATCGCGTGCCCGTACACCGGACGCTCCCCGACTACGGGATGCCGCGCGACGAGGTACTTGCCGTGCTGCGGTCGATGGCAGCTGAGGAGGATCCTTCTTGGGAGTCGGGCCGGTGTTCGGGAACCATGTACTGCGGCGACCACGATCACTACGACTTCTTGAACGAGGCGTTCTCGCTCTTCTCCCATGTCAACGTGCTGCAACGGGACATGTGCCCGAGCGCAACCCGGTTCGAGGCGGAGATCATCGCCATGACGCTCGACCTCTTGCACGCCGAGTCCGTGACCGGGTCCGAGCCGGTCGGCTTGGTGTCTTCGGGCGGAACAGGGAGCATCTGCCACGCGCTGCTGGCCTATCGCGATCACGCCGTGGCGACCCGGGACGTCGTGCGCCCCAACGTCATCAAGCCAGAAACTGCCCACCCGGCGTTCGACAAGGCATGTCATCTGTTCGGCATCGAGCTGCGGGTCGCTCCCGTCGATCCGGTGACCACCCGGGTGGACACGGACTGGGTGGCCGGAGCGGTGGACGCTTCGACCATCGCCCTGATCGGGTCGGCCTGCAACTACGGCTATGGCACCGTCGACCCCATCGAGGCGCTTTCGGACATCGCGCTCGAGCACGGCATCGGCCTCCATGTCGACGGCTGCCTCGGCGGGTGGATCCTGCCGTTCGGCCAGGAGCTCGGCTACGACATCCCGCTGTTCGACTTCCGGGTCCCGGGAGTCACCTCGATCTCGGCAGACACCCACAAATACGGATACGCGCTGAAGGGCACCTCGGTCCTCGCCTTCCGGGACAAGGCGCTGCGCAACGCCCAGTACTTCTTCAACACGGACTGGACCGGTGGCAAGTACTGCTCACCTGGCATGGACGGGTCCCGGTCCGGAGGGCTCCTGGCTGCCACCTGGGCCTCGATGATCCAGCTCGGCCGGGAGGGCTACCGCGGCTACGCCGAGCAGATCTTCGCCACGTCGGCCGCCATGCAAGAGTCGGTCCGCACCCATCCGCAGCTGCGCATCCTCGGCAACCCGACGTTCCTGTTCAGCTTCACCTCGGACGAGTTCGACATCTACCACCTCAACGACTTCATGCGTGAGCGGGGCTGGCGCTTCAACGGCCAGCAGTACCCCAATGCGCTGCACATGGCCGTCACCCGGCCCCAGACCCAGCCCGGCGTAGTCGAGACCTTCGCCGTCGACCTGGCCGAGGCGGTCGCCTATGCCACCGCCCATGCCGCAGAAGCACCACGGTCAGGGGCCGTCTACGGAGGCGTCGCCGGAGGCATGACCGACGAGGCCGACGACTTCATCCGCATGATGATGGGCCAGATGATGGATGCCCAGCAGTCGATCCCCGACGATGCCTGAGCGACGGCCGGCCGACGTCGGGCGGCACCGTCCCCGGTCCTCCCGGCGGTGATGGCGGCCGAGGGCGGCCGGCGCGAGGACCGATGGGTCCTCGCCGTCGACCTCGGCACCGGTGGGCCCAAGGTGGGCCTGGTGTCGCTGGCCGGTGCCATCGCCATCTTCGAGCACCTCGCCGTCCCCACCGATCACTCCCCCGACGGAGAGGCCACACAGGATGCGTCCCTCTGGTGGGACCTTGTCTGCGGTGCCGCCCGGCGAGCCATCGACTCGGGAGTCGTGCCGGTCGAGCACATCGTGGCCGTGTCGTGCACTGGACAGTGGGCCAGCACTGTCCCTGTCGATGCCGTCGGACATCCTGTCGGCCCGTGCCAGCTGTGGTCCGACACCCGGGGAGGCCCCTACTCGCGTGCTGTCATCGGCGGTCCGATCGCCGGGTATGCGCCGATGGCTGCCCTGCGCTGGATCCGCCATAGCGGAGGCGCACCATCGACATCGGGAGCGGACCCGATCGGGCACATCCTCCACCTCGAACACGATGAGCCCGAGATCGCACGGGCGACACGTTGGTACCTCGAGCCGGTCGACTACCTGTCCATGCGGTTCACCGGGGTGGCGGCGGCATCGGCGGCATCGATGGCCGGCGCATGGCTGACCGACAACCGGGTCCCGGACCCGCTCTCCTACGACAAGGCCCTGGTTGCGGCCTCGGGCGTCCCACCGTCCAAACTGCCCCCGCTCCGCCCGACGGCAGGCGTGATCGCCGCCGTGCTCCCCGAGGTCGCCCGCGACCTGGGCCTGCCCGACGGGGTCGTGGTGATCGCCGGGACACCCGACCTCCACTCAGCCTGTGTCGGATCGGGGGCCGTCCTGGCACTCCAACCCCATGTGGCCATCTCCACCACCAGCTGGGTCAGCTGTCCGTTCCCGCGCAAGAAGACCGATGCCGTGCGCCAGATGGCCACGGTCCCTGGGATCCTTCCCGGGCTCCGGCTGGTGGCGAACAACCAAGAGTCCGGCGGCAGGGCGCTCGAATGGCTCCGCGACTGCCTCGATGGGGATCACCCGGCGGCGGGCACGACTTCCTTCGACGACCTGACCTCGCTGGCGAGTACCGCCCAGCCTGGAAGTGGTCGCCTCGTGTTCACCCCGTGGCTGGCCGGGGAGCGCTCCCCCGTCGACGACCGGACGGCACGGGGCGGATTCCACAACCTGTCGCTCCAGACCACCCGAGCTGACATGGTGCGCTCGGTGATGGAAGGCGTCGCCCTCAACTCCCGTTGGCTGGCCCGTGCCGTCGAGCGGTTCGTCGGCCAGCCCCTCGGGACGTTCCGGGCCATCGGCGGAGGCGCCTCATCGCCACTGTGGTGTTCGATCTACGCCAGCGTGCTGGATCGGCCGGTCGAGCAGGTGGCCGAACCGATGCTGGCCAACCTGCGCGGGGCTGGCCTCATCGCCGGGCTGACGCTGGGCGCGGTTACGCCGGGCGAGGTGCGGCAACTGGTCCCAGTGGCCGAGACCCACCTGCCCGACCCGGACGCCGCTGGCGTCTACGACGACCTGGCTGGCGAGTTCACCGCCTTGTACTCGGCCCAGAAGAAGACGTTCGCCCGCCTGGCCCGCTGACCTCGATCCGATCAGGCCGGCGCTCCCCCGCTGGTGCGTAGGGTGTCGGGAGGTCGATCGAAGGAGTGACATGTTGGCAGCGGTGTACTACGAGACGGGCGGGCCAGACGTGTTCCGCTACGAGGACGTGCCTGACCCCCTCTGCGGGCCAGGCGAGGTACTGGTCAAGGTAGAGGCCGTCAGCATCGAGGGCGGCGACACACTGAACCGCCTCGGCGGTGAGCTCACGTCGGTGCCGCACATCGTGGGGTACCAATGCGCTGGGGTCATCCTCGAGGTGGGAGACGGCATCGACGACCTGGTGGTGGGCGACCGGGTCGTCACCGTCGGTGTGGACGGGTCGCACGCCGAGCTGCGTGTGGCCGGCCGAGCCTTCTGCTGGAAGATTCCCGATGATCTGGCCACAGAAGAGGCGGCGTGCGTGCCGGTGCCCTTCGGCACCGCCGATGACTGCCTGTTCGAGTTCGGCCGGCTCCAAGCCGGCGAGACGGTGCTCATCCACGCCGGAGCCAGCGGCGTGGGTATCGCCGCCATCCAGCTAGCCAAGCGGGCCGGTGCTCGGGTGCTCGCCACTGCGTCCTCGCCAGAGCGTCTCGAGCGCCTGATCCCGTTGGGTCTCGACCATGGGATCGACTACCGGGCGACCGACTTCGTAGAAGAGGTTCGCCAGTTGACCGACGGCCGGGGAGCGGACGTCATCGTCGACTCGGTGGGCGGCTCGAACCTCCAGAAGAGCCTGCACTGCCTGGCCTACCGGGGCCGGTGCGTGACCTTCGGGGACGCCGGCCGTGAGACGCCGTCGACACTCGACATCTCGACCATGCGGGGGAACAACCAGACCCTGGTCGGCTACTTCCTTGGTGCTGAGCTGTTCCTCGGCACCCGGGCACACGCCATGATCGCCGGACACATCGCCGACATCGCCGCCGGCGACCTGCAGGTGGTCATCGACCGCCGATTCGCACTGCAAGAAGCCGGCGAGGCGCACGCCTACATCGAAAGCCGCCAGGCGTTCGGCCGGGTCCTGCTGACCCCGTGATCCTCCGACCGGCCACCCGTGCCGATGTCCCCGTACTTGTGGGCCTGATCCACGACCTCGCCACCTATGAACGCGAACCGGACGCCGTCGAGGTGGACGAGGTCATGTTGACCGAGGTGCTCTTCGCCGACTCCCCCGTGGCGTTCGCCACTGTGGCCGAGGAGTCGGGCGAGGTGCTCGGCATGACGATCCACTTCCTCAACTTCTCGACCTGGACCGGACGTGTCGGGATCTACTTGGAGGACTGCTTCGTCCGCCCCGAGCACCGAGGCCGAGGTGTGGGCCGTGCGCTCCTGGCCGGATTGGCCCAGTTGGCCGTTGCACGCGGCTACGCCCGGGTCGACTGGTCGGTCCTCGACTGGAACG
>CAININ010000084.1 GCA_903849265.1 uncultured Acidimicrobiaceae bacterium | reverse complement strand
CCGTCACCTCGAAGGTGCGACCGCACTGTTCATTGCCGCCGAGTTCGGGTCATGGCTGATCTTCATGGTCTACGCCTACGACCGAGGCGGGTCGTCAGCCGCAGCCGACATCTTGCTGATCCAACTGGTCCCCTGCGCGGTGGCTGCTCCCTTTCTTGGTGCCTACATCGATCGGCTCCGCCCTGGACAGGTGCTCCTGGTCGGGTTCTTCTTCCAAGCAGCAGCGATGGGATGCGCTGCGGTCGCCATCAGATCGGGGGCGTCCTTCTGGGTCGTGGCAGCGATCGCCTGCGTCGTCAATCTCTGTTTCACCGTCACCCGGCCCGCTACGGCCACGCTCCTGCCCACGTTGGTCACGTCGCTCGACGAGTTGACCGCGGCCAACGCCGTGACCCAATGGATGACCGCCCTCGGCGGAATGGGCGGTCCCGTCGTCGTCGGCGTGGTTTTGAACGCCAGCGGTCCGGCCTGGGCGTTGGCGGCGACTGGGGTGATGAGCCTGATCGCCGCACTCCTGATGATCGGCACTCCAGGTCCTGTGCCCGGTGCCGCCCCGGTCTCGGTGGTTGACGAGCTCCGGACCAACTGTGCTGCCTCCATCGGTGACCGGTCGACCACCACGTTGCTCACGCTGAACCTCTACTACTTCGCCGTGATCGGCGCCATGGATCTCCTGGTCGTCCTCTTGGCCATCGAAGTCCTCCACATGGGCCAAGGGGGGGCTGGTTATCTTGAGGGCGCAGCCGCATTCGGTGCAGTACTGGCTGGCGCGATCACGATCTTCATCGTGGGCCGATCGAAGTTGGCTTGGATCATGGTGACTGGGCTGCTCGGGGTGGGGCTCGCAGTTGCAGTACTCGGTGTACATGCCACGGTGCTCTTGGCGTTCGTCCTGCTGGGAATCTCCGGTCTGGCCGAAAGCGTCTTCGAGGTGTCGGCCCAGACCCTGCTCCAGCGCTCCGCCCCCCCGGACTCGTTGGCCGGGGTCTTCGCCATCCTGGAGTCGATCATGAACGCCGGCATGGCGCTCGGTGTCGTCATGGTGAAAGTAGCTCTTGCGTTGGGGGGTGTTCGCGCCGCGCTCATCGTTCCTGGCCTCGTTGGCGTACTGCTCGTCCTGGCACTGGCCCGTCAGATCCGTGGGGTGGACGAGGGGGCGCACCATCCGGTGGTGCAGATCAGACTCCTCGAACGGCTGTCGGTGTTCGCTCCATTGTCACCGGAGTCGCTCGAGCGTTTGGCCCATCACATGGAACCCCATTCCGTCGACGTCGGTGCCGAAGTCGTGCGTCAAGGTGACCCGGGGGATAGGTACTTCGCGGTGGCGAGCGGCACCATGGACGTCCATCATGACGGCGAGCATGTTGCGACGTTGGGGGCCGGTGAAGGCTTCGGCCAGAACGCACTGCTTCATGACGTCCCGCACTCGGTCACGGTGACGGCCACCAGCCCGGTGCACCTCTACGCACTATGCAAAGACGAGTTCATCTCGGCCCTCACGGGAAAGCGGGCGCTGAGCGGGGCAGGTGGAAGCCAAGCCCCGAACGGAGCACCGATGGACCCAGAGGCAGCGCCATGATCACCTCGGCCACGGCCGACTGCTGATCGGCCACCCTCAAGTCCGTTTGGTGACTGCACAGGCAACTCAGCCCAGGCCCGAGTGGGCAGGCCCCGTGATCAAGGCCGAGCGATCAAGGCCGAGCGATCAAGGCCGAGTGGTCGTCTTCGGCGTGGATGACTTGGACGTCGACGACTTTTTCGGCGTGGTCGTGGGCGGCACAGTGGTGGCGGGCGGCGGCACCCCTGCCGTCGTGGTCACCGGGATGCCCTGGGGTGCCAGCTCCTCCCAGGTGTTGCCAGGGTGGAGCGTGATCGGCGATCCGTCGGTCGCAGTCAGTGTGGCCGGCTGGGTAAGACTCGATCGGGTCCATGTTCCGGTGATGGCAATGCCGTCGCGCATCACGACGACAGGGCCCGAACCGGTGGCGGTCACCTCGACCTCACGGCCGCCTCCACTGTTCTCCACCCACGAGCCGATGTCGGTCGGTACCGTCATGATCACGACGTTGGCCGCCGCGGTCTGGCTGCCGTCGAGCAGCTTGTCGGGAGTGCCGGAGTAGGACCGCAGATAGGCGGACGACCCGTTCCACGTCCACGTCACGTCGGCCTCGGTCGAGAACGGCACGTGCACGGACGCCCCGGAGCCGGCTACAGCACTCGGGGGCGGAGCCGGAGTGAAGGTGAACAGGGGGGCAGGCGGCGCGGTGTCGCCCGAGTTGAGGGCCCACACCGGATCGGTGGCCGTGAAGGTGGCGTAAGGGGCGTACCGGCTAGCGGGGTGGATCGTGATCGATCCCATGCCGCCGCCGAGGACGTTCTTGTCCTGGATCGGAGCGTTGGCGATGAGGTTCAGGACCTGGTTGATCCCCCCGGCGTGCACGAACAGCGGGTTGGAAAGTTGCGAGAGGATGCCGACGTCGGGCTGCCGGGCCGATCGAAGGTCTCCGACCAGTGCCGCACTCTGGCACTGGAAGACGGCGACCAGGCGGGTATAGGAGCCTTCGACCGGTTCCTCGAAGACAATGTCGGCCTGGTTGAGCCCAGCGGAAGGTCGGTCATCGGTGTAGTTGCCGATTTTGGTGGCCAGCGCGGGCCGGGGCGGCACGACGTTGCCCGGTGCAGGGTTCCCCGTCAGGGGGCAGGTGACGATCACCGGAGGAGGTGCAGTCGACGTGGTCGTCGTAGGGGCGACGGCTCTCTTGGCCACGGCCGACCCGCCCATCGAGGTGACGACCAGCACCCCGCCGACGAGGAGGACAGCGACGCCGCCCATCACGTACCACTTGACCTTCGACGACCCCGAGCGTTGCTCGCGCAGCTCCTTGCGGGACAAGATGGTCGGGGCCCCCGAGTCGGCCCCGACGCCGGATTCGGTGCCATCGCCTCCCCCGGCGAGTGGCTCGGACGGGGTCGAATTGTCGTCAGGCATCACCGTGACAGTAGTGCGAGGGAAGGGGGTCGATGGTGCAGCCCGGGATCCAACATCGAACAGACGTTCGGGTCTACAGTGGCCGTGTCGCACCGCAACAACCGTCGTACCGCACGCACAATCGTGGCGCTGGCAAGGGAAGATGACCCCGAAACGGGCGCCACGGGAACCCTCCGGAGGATGGGCGTCACACCCCTTCCGTACGGTCGGCCTGGTCCAGTAAATGACAGCACAGAGGAGAAGCAGACAAGACATGGAACGTGACAAGGCACTCGACATGGCCCTGGGGCAGATCGAAAAGCAGTTCGGTAAAGGCTCGATCATGCGGATGGGCGAGAACCTCAACATGAACATCGAGTCCATCCCCACCGGGGCCCTGGCACTCGACCTGGCCCTCGGCATCGGAGGCCTCCCCCGCGGCCGCGTCGTCGAGATCTTCGGCCCCGAGTCCTCGGGCAAGTCGACCCTGGCCATGCACGTCGTGGCCGAGGCACAGCGCAACGGCGGTATCTGCGCCTACATCGACGCCGAGCACGCCATGGACCCGGTCTACGCCAAGGCGATCGGCGTCAACATCGACGACCTCTTGATCTCCCAGCCCGACACGGGCGAGCAGGCCCTCGAGATCGCCGACATGCTGATCCGCTCGGGCGCCCTCGACGTCTTGGTCATCGACTCGGTTGCCGCGCTCACCCCCCGTGCCGAAATCGAAGGGGAGATGGGGGACTCCCACGTCGGGCTCCAGGCCCGCTTGATGTCCCAGGCGCTCCGCAAGCTGACCGGGACGCTGTCGAAGTCCAAGACGATCGCCATCTTCATCAATCAGCTGCGGGAGAAGATCGGTGTCATGTACGGCTCGCCCGAGGTGACACCGGGTGGCCGGGCGCTCAAGTTCTACTCCTCGGTCCGCCTCGACATCCGCAGGATCGAGACCATCAAGGACGGGGCCGACCAGGTCGGCAACCGGACCCGGGTCAAGGTGGTCAAGAACAAGTGCTCCCCGCCGTTCAAGCAGGCGGAGTTCGACATCACCTTCGGCAAGGGGATCAGCCGCGAAGGCTCCCTCCTCGATGTCGGGGTCGAGCTCGGCTTCATCAAGAAGTCCGGGGCCTGGTTCACCTACGAGGGCGAGCAGCTCGGACAAGGTCGGGAGAACGTCAAGAACTTCCTGACGGAGAACCCGCAGCTGATGGCCGAGGTCGACGAGCGGATCCGCGGCTATCTGGCCGACCAGAATGCGGCCAAGGCAGCCGAGGCGGCCGGCGAGCCGCTTCCGGCCTTGGATGACCTTGTCCTCGATGACGAGCCGATCACGCTGAGCGACTGACCTGACAGACCTGCCGACGCCCGGTCCGGGTCTGACCCATGCGGTCGGACCTGGACCTCGGCGCCGGCCCTGATCGCCGGCCCGGGCCGCACCCTTGCGTCCCGGGCTGCTGCATGTCCGGGCGCAGGTGCACCCGAAGTCAGCACGGACACGGCTAGTGGATGATCGTCCGCCAGTTGCCGGTAGAGGGATGGGTGACACTTGCCGGGCCGGTCCCGAGGACCGAGTAGACGTTCAACATGATCCGGAGCAGGTACTCGGTCACGCCGGGAACGGCGGCGGGCAGGACGTTCGACGGAATCAGTGGAGCGTTGGAGAGCTCACCAACCCACGATGCGTTCCCAGTGTCGAAGACGCCGCCTCCCCCTTGCGCGGTGTACCACGTGATGTCGGAGTAGTTCCCTCTGCGGTTGGTCACCAGCGAGTGGGCGATGATGTCCGCGTTGGCCGGTGACGACGGGCCCGGCTCATAGCGGTCGAACTCACCCTGCATGGCCTTCGGGAGTCGCTGGCCAGCCGTCAGGCCGGTACCGGCGAGGGCCCAGGAGTTCGGATCGCTGATCACCACGTCAGCATTTCCAGCGATGTCCTGATAGGTGCTGCCGGTCAGCAACGACTCCGGGTTGTTGACGGGGGACTGGTCCCAGTTCACGGTCACCACCGCATTGTTCTTACCTGTCATCGGATCTTCGGCTGCGGACTTGTAGCAGACGACGTGGCGATCGGGCCCCACCGGCGACGGCTCGAGCCGGATCTGGCGGTAGCAGGCGTTCGCCCCCAGAAAGGCGATGTTGAGCCCTTGCTGGACCGCAGTTTGG
>CAININ010000083.1 GCA_903849265.1 uncultured Acidimicrobiaceae bacterium | reverse complement strand
GGGGTGCGCACGTTCCACCACCGGCGCCCCGATTGGTGCGAGTGGGCAGCAGAGCCGATCCCGCGGTAATCGCCCTGGTCCCAGTAGAGGCGGTTGTGTCGGCACTCGTGGCCAGGCAGGGCCCAGTTGGAGATCTCCTCCCACCTGTACCCGGCGGCCGTCAGCACCCGGTCGGCCGTCTCGTAGCGGCCGGCCTGCACGTCGTCGTCAGGGTGCCGGTCCGGGGCTCGGTCGAGCGGCGTGCCCGGCTCGACGGTGAGCGCATAGGCGCTGATGTGCGGCGGCGGCGACGGCAGGGCGAGCACGTCGGCCAGGCTGCGCTCCCAGTCTTCGTCGCGCTCCCCTGCCCCGCCCAAGATCAGATCCATGTTCCAAGAGTCGAACCCGGCTGCAGCCACCATGGCGGCAGCACCGGTCACATGGGCCGGGCCGTGGCGTCGCCCCAGGCCTTCGAGCACGTGACCGACCGTCGACTGCACGCCGAGGGAGATCCGCGTCACCCCGGCTGCCCGGTAGGTAGCGAGCAACTCGTCCGTGACGTCCTCGGGGTTGCACTCGACGGTGACCTCGGCCCCATCGGTGCGGGGCACGGCGTCGAGGATCAAGACCAGGAGGTCTGCCGGCAGCCGCGACGGGGTGCCGCCACCGAAGAAGACCGACGTGGCATCCGGCACGCCCTCGCGCTCCCTGGCCCGACCGATCTCGGTCACACACGCCGCGGCGTAGGCCTCCATCAGATGGTCCCGGTCGGTGTAGGTGGCGAACGCGCAGTAGTCACACCGGTGACGACAGAACGGCACATGGACGTAGACGCCGAATGGAACAGAGCTGGTCACGCCTGTCCTTGCGCCGGCGGTTGCGACGCGGATGCCTCTGCCTCCTTGGCCTCACTCCAGCGCTCCAGCGCCTCCACCCGCTCGACGCCATGGTCGACGATGGGCGCCGGGTAGTGCGGCGTCCCGAACTCGGGCACATACCGAGCCACATAGGCCCCGTCGGGGTCGAACCGTTCGGCTTGCCGGTCCGGGCTGAAGATCCGGTAGAACGGTGCGGCGTCAGTGCCGGTGCCGGCCACCCACTGCCATCCGTGGTTGTTAGAGGCCAGGTCGCCGTCGATCAACAGATCCATGAAGTGCGCCGCACCTCGCTGCCACGAGATGTGCAGGTCCTTCACCAAGAACGATGCGGCCAGCATGCGGACTCGGTTGTGCATCCACCCCTCCGCTGTCAGTTGGCGCATCCCGGCATCCACCAGCGGGTAGCCGGTGCGCCCCGCACGCCAGGCATCGAATCGGGCGTCGGCTTCGGGCCCGTCGTCCCAGCGCAGGTGCGCACCGGTGGGTGAGAGCGAGGCCCACGCCGAGTCCGGGCGATTCCAGAGCACATCGGCGTAGAAGTCGCGCCAGGCCAGCTCGGATCGGAACACGTCGCCCGACGGACCGAGCGGGGTCCGGGCCAGGACCTGGCGGGGGTGGATGGTTCCGAATCGCAGGTGTGGCGACAGGCGGGACGTGCCCGGCCGGTCCGGGCGGTTGCGGTCGTCGTCGTAGGCGTCCACTGGCCCCGCCAGGAACTCGTCGAGCAGACGGGCCGCCGCCTCCTCCCCTGCTGGCGGAAGGG
>CAININ010000082.1 GCA_903849265.1 uncultured Acidimicrobiaceae bacterium | reverse complement strand
GCTCCAGAACGGGCAGATCACCAGGACCTGCTCGTCGGAGTAGACGACCCGATAGCCCACGTTCTCTTCGGCTTCGACGGTGGTGCACAGCAGGCAGCGTCCGGCGAACCGGGCGAAGCCCGCCTGCTCCTCCACCAGCTCACGGGGGACGAAGGACATCCCGAGGAGCTGCCCGTGGGGATGCTCGATGGAGGCACCGGCCTCGCGGCCCGAGTTGACGATGGCCTGGCTGTAGCGGAGGCCGGGGATCGAGGCGTGCTCGCCGATCCGGTCGCTGATGGCCCGCATGACCGCACCGGTCTGCTCGTCGGTAAGCATCGACCACGAGTCTTCGTGGTCGGGGGAGAGGACCAGCACCTCGTGGATGCCGCCCGCGGTGGCCTGCGTGAAGACCGGCCCGCGGTTGGTGACCACGAACGGGGCGTCTCCCTCGAAGGCGGGGTAGAGGTTCGGCACGACCCGAACCTTCCAGGTGCCATCGGGGCCGAGGGTCTCCAGGGTCGGAGAAGCGATCTCCTCGTTGCCGGGGCAGAACGGGCAGGGTCGGGAGGTGTCGGCCTGTGTGGAGCCCATGGGCGGGGCGAAGGCCCGGGGACGGTTGGCGCGGTCGGTACTGACCACAACCCAGCGCCCAGTGAGGGGATCGAGTCGGAGTTGGTTCATCAGCGGGGAGGTGCGCTCCTCAGTGGTAGTCGGTTGTTTCTCCACACCTGGCTGCCACCTCGATATCCCTCGTCGATGCCCATGTGGGCCTGCACGATCAGAGCGAGCAACAACCCGCGTCCAACCTAGCAATTCCTCGACATGGGTTCGCGCAGGGTCCCCCTGGGCCACGGGACGGGGAGATGTCACAATCTCGAGGTGCTGTTCGTCCCCACTGCTGTAGAGGTCTCGATGCTCGCCGGCGTCAACACCGATGCGCCCGGATACGACCTGGTGCTGCTCGCCCACGTGCTCACGTCCGTGATCGGCCTGGTCGTCGTGGTGGCCGCAGGCGCGTCTGCTCTGGTCCTCCGGCGGGCACTTGTCCGAGGCGGGCCGATGCCGGAGTCGCTCGTGCGCTACTTCCGGCCAGGGGTCAACTGGGCCGGACGGGTGCTGTTCCTCGTTCCGATCCTGGGGGTTGCCCTGTTGGCGATGAGCGGCGGGCAGTGGGGGCTCGGCGACATCTGGGTCTCCCTCGGATTGGCAGTCTGGGCTGTGGTGGCCGTGGCCGCCGAGGCAGTGCTGTGGCCTGCAGAGCGGAGGCTCCAGGAAGTCGTTTCGATGGCGGCAGCCTCGCCCGGTCGTGGGGTGGTCCCGTCCGATGGGGCTGGCGACGGGGTTGATCCGGCCGGACTCTGTCTGCGGGCCGGGATGGTCGGACTGGGCCTGGGCGCCGCCCTGGTGCTGGTGGGCGTGCTGATGGTGGCCAAGCCCTAGGAGGGACGGCGAAGGACCGCCTAGCCGTGCATCAAGAAGCGCGCGTCAGGCGGAACGCACCAGCGGGGCGACCGGAGTGAACGTGCACGGGAGCTGCTTGATCCCGTTGACGAAGCGGGACACGGTCTGCACAGGCTCCCCTGAGGCCTCGATGTCGGGCAGGCGGATGAGCAGTTCGCGCAGCATCACGTCGATCTCACGGCGGGCCAGATGTGCGCCAAGGCAGAAGTGGGGGCCGGGAGCTCCGAACCCGACGTGGGGGTTCGGGTTCCGCAGCACGTCGAACCGATAGGGGTCTGCGAACACCGACTCGTCGCGGTTGGCCGACCCGTAGAAGAGGAGGACCTTGTCGCCGAGGTGCAGCTCCTCGCCCGAGAGCACGGTGTCTTCGGTGACGGTGCGCCGCATCCAGTTGACCGGGCTTGCCCAGCGCACGACCTCGTCGACTCCGGTCGCAGCCACGCCGATCGGGTCGGCCTGCCAGATCGCCCTCTGGTCGGGGTACTCGGTGAGTGCGACGAGGCCGTGGGTGATGGCGTTGCGGGTCGTCTCGCTCCCGGCGGTCAGCAGCAAGATGAAGAACGAAGCGAGCTCGGACGGAGTCATCGCCTCGCCGTCGATGTTCGTCGAGATGAGCGCCGTGGTGAGATCATCGGTCGGGTGGTCGACGCGGAAGGCGCTGAGCTTGGTCAGCAGGTCGATCAATTCGTAGCCAGCACTGAGCATCGCCTCGAGCGGGTCGTCGCCCGGTTCGAGGTACTCGTGGTCGCCGGAGGAGGCGATGATGTTGGAGCAGCGCAAGACGGTGGCGTGCTCCGAGGCGGGCAGGCCCATCATGTCGCAGATGATCTCGAGGGAGAGGGGAGCGGAAAGCTCGGCGACGAAGTCGCACTCCCCCGAACCGGCGACTCGATCGATCAGCCGGCCGGCCACCGCTTCGATACTGGCCTCGATGGCGTTGATGCGTCGGGGGCTGAACGCGGCAGACACGATGCGCCGGAGTCGGGCATGGCGGGGGTTGTCGGTGGAGATCATCCCGGCGAAGAACTCCACCATCTCCTCGGGCAGGTCGATGATGCTCAGCGCTCCCTTGCTCGAGCAGTAGATCTCCGGGTGGCGGCACACCTCGGTCACGTCGGCGTGACGGGTCACGGCGCGGTAGCCGCGGCCGGGCGGTGGTGCCAGCGAAGAAGTGGCCGACAGGTCGGGCTCGGCGAAGTAGGCGAGGGGCCGCTCGGCCCGCAGAACAGCGAAGGCCTGCTCGCGCTCGCTCCACGGGAGGGCCCAGAACCCCATGTCCGACAGGTCGATCTTGTCAACGTTCATGCCGCGTAGTCCGCCATTCCAGAGACCCTACTTACCGGACAGGGGTGAAAGGGCAGTTGCCCCAGGATCAGGTCGGGTGAGCCCGGCCAGCAGGACGCGGGCCTCGGAAACACTGCCCCCAGCCACCAACGGCGCCACCTTGTCGAGGATGTCCGCCCAGTCGATCGACCCGGGAGTGCGTCCCGCGGCCAGGAGGTCCCGCCGGGCGTCGTCGACGAGTCCGGCCAGGACGGCGATGTCGGGACCGAGGGATGCAGCGGCGCGGTCGCGCAGCCATCGGGCAAGGGCGGGGCTCGAACCATCGGTCGACACGGCCAGTGTCACGGGCCCGACCCGGTGGACGGCAGGAAGCACGATATTGCCGGCAGCCCGGCCGGCCCTGGCATCCGCTGCAGTCAACGTGTCGGCCCGGTTGACCAGCGCACCGCCGGCGAGCGCGTCGTCAGCCACACGCGCATCGACGTCGGGGTCGCCGGACGCCGAGATCACAAGCCGGTAGGTCGAGGCCTCAGGTGAACGGTAGGGGCGCTGCTCGACGGTGAGCGAACCGGCCCGAGGGTCGTCGGACGACCCCAGGCTCCGCACCTCAGGACCGATGTGCGGAGCCACCAGGGTGACTTCTGCTCCCGCGTCGAGCAGGCCTGAGGCCTTGCGTGCCGCCACGGGTCCGGCGCCCACCACGAGGCAGTGCGCACCGTCGAGCTGCACGAGGAGCGGGTACGGACGGGCGGGAATGTCGCCGTGCCCCGGGCCTGGTGGGGTGGTCGTGGAGTCGGCAGTCATGTCCATGGTGGTCCGATCCAGGGTCGGGAGATGGTCGTGGGAGGTTCGAGAGGTTCGCTCGAGCGGCGGCCGATGGGCGGTGGGCGGGCCTCCGCCCTAGTCTTGTCCGTGCAATGGCCTCGGGAGTCCTCATCGGCAAAATCGGGAATGTTCTAAAACCTGATCGGGTTAGTCATGTATAGTCCTGACAGTGACCCGCGGCGGAAGCAGCCGATGGTCGAGGGTGCCGGACCGGCACCCGGAGCAGTCGGGCAGGGACCTGTGGGGCGATGGACCGAAGTTCGGGTCCGCGCTACCGGCACGGGAGAGGAAGAGGCGACGTGAAGCTGAGCGTGGTGGACAACCGAACGAGACTGGCGGAACTCGCCGTCGATCCCGCAGTCGCGCAGTTGCGCCAGGAGATGACCGAGCAGTCGGCGGCCTTCGAGAGTGCACCGGCTGGGCTGGTCGTGGCCTGGGCCGTGGAGCGGTTCGGCCCAAAGCTGGCACTGTCCTGCTCGTTTCAGGAAGCGGTCCTCATCGACATTGCCGTGGCCGTCGACCCGTCGATCGAGGTCATCTTCCTCGACACCGGATCCCACTTCGACGAGACGCTCGAGTACGTGGAAGCTGTCCGCACCCGGTATGACCTGAACCTCACGATCGCCCATCCGGTGGATGATGCTGATGCCCACCCCTGCGGCACTGCGCAGTGCTGCGAGTTCCGCAAGGTCCGGCCCTTGCGCCAAGCGCTGTCCGGGAAGGACGCCTGGATCACCGGCCTCAAGCGCTCGGACGCGGCTACCCGTCGCCATGCGCCGATCGTCAGTTATGACGAGAACTGGGGCATGGTGAAGATCAACCCCTTGGCCACATGGACCCACCAGGACCTGGTCGGGTATGCGCAGGACCACGACATCCCTCAGCACCCTTTGCGGGCACAGGGCTATGTATCTATCGGTTGCGCGCCGACGACCCGCCCGGTGGCCGACGGGGACGATCTGCGCTCCGGCCGCTGGGCCGATACCGACAAGGTCGAGTGCGGGCTCCACCTCTGACATGACCGGACGCTGAGATGACCAAAGATCGTGACGAGCTGTACGGGCTGAATCTGCGCGGAACCGACCGCCCTATGCCCTTCATCAACCCCTACCGCAAGACGGGCGAACTGAACGAAGTCGAACTGTTCAAACTCGAGCGGCACCCGCTCGAGATCGCGGACGCCATCATCGACACCTACTCCAAAGAAGGCTATGAGGGCATCGCCAAGGTGCCCGGTGAGGTCGAGCGGCTGAAATGGGCCGGGATCTACCCGCAGAAGCAGGGCGGCAACGCCTTCATGATGCGCGTCAAGGTGCCCGGGGGGTTCCTGACCGCGCCGCAGGCCCGAGAGATCGGCGTGGCCGCCGACGCGTTCGGCGAGGGACCCGACGGGACCGAGTCGCGTATGTTCGGATCGCGCTACGCAGACCTCACCACGCGCCAGACGGTGCAGATCCACTGGCTGAGGATCGAAGACATCCCCCGGATCTGGCGGCGGTTTGCCGCGGTCGGCCTGACCACCGTGCAGGCGTGCGGCGACTCGGCCCGCAACGTGCTGTGTTGCCCGGTGTCGGGGGTCGACGCCGACGAGGCGTTCGATGCGCTCCCCATCGCCCGTGCTGTATCCGACTTCTTCACCGGCAACCGCGAGTACGCCAACCTGCCTCGCAAGTTCAAGATGTCGGTATCGGGCTGCGTGGAGGACTGCGCCCAGGCTGGCATCAACGACATCGGCCTGTGGCCGGCCCGGGCCGGGGACGGTTCGCTCGGATTCAACCTCTTGGTCGGCGGGGGCCTGTCCGATGGCGAGCGGATGGCCTCGGACATCGATGTCTTCGTGGCTCAGGACCAGGCCGTCGAGGTCACCCGGGCCATCGCCCAGCTCTTTGGCGAGCTCGGCAATCGCGAGAACCGCGGCCTGGCCCGCATGCGCTACCTGGTCCAAGAACTGGGACCCGAAGGATTCCGCGAGGAGCTGGAGAAGCGGGCCCGGTTCGAGCTCGTGCCAGCTGGCGAGGAGCTCACCCGGCGCTACCGGGGCGACCATGTCGGCGTCCATCCTCAGAAGCAGGACGGCTACTTCTATGTGGGCTGCTCGGTCCCCGTGGGGCGGATGCAGGGCATGGAGCTCGTCGAGGCCGCCCGGCTGGCCGACGCCTACGGCGACGGCACTCTACGGGTCGGCACCGATCAGAACATCACCTTCACCGGGGTGCACGGCGACAAGATCGACGCACTGCTGGCCGAGGACCTGCTGGTCAAGTACTCGCCCTTCCCTGGGCCGTTCAGTCGGGGCGTGGTGGCGTGCACAGGTTCGGAGTTCTGCCGGTACGCCATCGTGGAGACGAAGGAGCGGGCGGTCAAGTGGGCCCGGTTCCTCGACGAGCAGCTGGCCGGCGAGCCCGTCGGTGCACCGCCCGTGCCCGGTGCGCACTCGCCCAAGGGCGAGGATGCCGGCATCATCCGGATGCACTTCTCGGGGTGCTCGGCGAGCTGTGCGCAGCCGCAGATCGCCGACATCGGGTTTCGGGGCGACGTGGCCAAGGTGGG
>CAININ010000081.1 GCA_903849265.1 uncultured Acidimicrobiaceae bacterium | reverse complement strand
GTTGAGCTGGTCGCTCGGGAAGCCCGACTCTTCGAGGGCGGCGGCAACGGCAACGGATACCTCACCTCGCCGGAGCTGCTCGACCGTGCAGTTGACCCCGAGCTGCACGCTTCGTGACCAGTGCCGGGCCTCTTGGCACGCGGCGGCCACGATCCACTGGGTCAGCGGACCGATGTCCCCGCTGGCTTCTGCTGCCGGAATCAGAAGGTCGGGCGAGATGCGGCCACGGGTCGGGTGGCGCCAGCGGACCAGCGCCTCCATGCCGAGCAGCCGGCCGGTCGAGACGTCGATGACCGGGAGGTACTCCAAGTACGGAGTCCCTTGCAGGGTGAACGTCGGCTCCGGATAGGTCAACATTGCGCTCGCCACTCCTGGACCGGCTCACTGCCATCCCCTGCGGGGACGGACCTCAGTTGTCGGCCCTGCTCATAGCATCGGCGCCGAGGAGCCGGAACTTGAGCGTCCACCCGAACCGCTGCCGCCCCCTCTTCTCCTGCAGTCGCCCGGCACTCGTGGAGGTTCGAAGCCTCGTTGCGTCAGGAAGTCGGCTCGGCGGCCCGTTCGGCGGCAGTCAGGAACGCCGGGCGCTCCCCTCCCCCGTGGGCCACCAGGT
Organism: uncultured Acidimicrobiaceae bacterium; assembly: GCA_903849265.1. Classification (GTDB taxonomy): domain Bacteria; phylum Actinomycetota; class Acidimicrobiia; order Acidimicrobiales; family RAAP-2; genus Bog-756. The sequence continues at coordinate 1,928 of CAININ010000081.1, read as the reverse complement.
TCGCACCCGTCACATAGGCGGCCAGCGGCGACGACAGGAACAGGCAGATCCCCGAGATGTCTTCCGGCGTCCCGAACCGCCCGAGGGGCACAGTGGCCGCCACGTCGGCCATCCCGGCGGCACCTCCGTAGTGCTCATCTGCGGCCTCGGTGGCGATGAGTCCTGCACTCAGCGAGTTGACCCGCACCTTGGGGGCCCATTCGATGGCCAGCGATTGGGTCAGGTTGATCAGTCCGGCCTTGGCCGCGCCGTAGGCAGCCGTCCCGGGGGACGGGCGCAGTCCGCTCACCGAGGCGATGTTGACAATCGAACCGCCCGCTTCCTGTAACTGCATGACGGTGTTGGCGGCCTGTGCACAGTGCAGTGGGGCGAGAAGGTTCAACTGCACGATCGAGGCAGAAAACCGAGGCGACGCGGTGGCCGCATCGGCATTCGGCGAACCTCCGGCGTTGTTGACGAGCACGTCGAGCCGCCCCCACCACTCCATCGTGGCGGCCACCACGGCCGCCGCCTGGTCAGGGTCCCTCAGATCTGCGGCCACGAACCGGGCGCGCCTGCGGGTGCCGGAAACATCGGTGCCCTCAGGCAAGTCAGCCTCTTCCACTGCAGAACGCCCGCACACGACCACTTCGGCTCCAGCAGTCAGGAACCGTTCGCTGATCCCCCGTCCGATGCCCCGGGCTCCGCCGGTGACGATCACGGTCCGACCACCGAAATCCAGAGGGTCGATCCGGTCCGTGTTCCCCCGTGCTGCCACTGCTGCCTCCCTGGTTCCGACTGGTACTGTCCAGACCACTATTACCTGACACGGCATCAGATCCGAACCAGGATCGGTCCCGGCGTTCGCCGGGAATGCGCCTGAGTCGCCCCAGCACCGCAATCCTCTTGATCGCCTGAACATCCCCCAGCACGCCGAGTGCGTGGCTGAGCACCGCAGCGCCCGGCTTCCTGCCAGGGCGGGACGGACCAGCCCCGCCGCAAGCCACGGAGCACCACATGCCCATCGTCACCCATCAGACCCGACCCGGAATCGCCGAGGTGGTCATCGACCACCCCCCTGTCAACGCACTCGATGTCGCTGGCTGGTTCGCCCTAGCTGACGCCCTCATCGCCGCCGGACGCGTCGAGGAGAACCGAGTGGTGATTCTCCGGGCCGAAGGACGCGGGTTCTGTGCCGGTGTCGACATCAAGGAGATCCAAGCCAAGGGCGACGCTGCGCTCATCGGGGCCAACCGCGGCTGCTTCGCCGCCTTCGCCGCTGTCTACGAGTGCGAAGTACCCGTGATCGCCGCTGTGCACGGATTCTGCCTCGGCGGCGGTGTCGGCCTCGTCGGCAACGCCGACATCGTGGTGGCTTCCGACGACGCAACCTTCGGGCTCCCCGAGGTCGACCGGGGAGCGCTCGGTGCCGCCACCCACCTGTCGCGGCTGGTGCCGCAGCACCGCATGCGCTCGATGGTCTACACGGCCAAGCCGGCCACGGCCGCCGAACTGCACCAGTACGGATCGGTGCTGCGGGTCGTGGCCAAGGACGACCTCATCGATGCCGCCTACGAGGTAGCCGAGGACATCGCGGCCAAGAGCCCCACCATCATCCGGAGGGCCAAGGAGTCGCTCAACGGGATCGACCCCGTCGACGTCAGGACGAGCTACCGGCTCGAGCAGGGGTTCACCTACGAACTGCACGTGGCGGGCGTGGCCGACGAGCAGCGGGCGGCCTTCGTCGAGAAGCGCGATGCGGACACCACCCGATGATCGCCATCGCCATCATCGCTCCCCGGACCAGAACAGAGCAGACGGGACACGCACATGGCTGATAAGCGGATGACGCTCGACGACTTCGTAGGCGAGCTCTCGTCGGGCATGACCATCGGCATCGGCGGCTGGGGTTCCCGGCGCAAGCCGATGGCCGCCGTGCGGGCCATCCT
>CAININ010000080.1 GCA_903849265.1 uncultured Acidimicrobiaceae bacterium | reverse complement strand
CGGCAAGGAAGAAGACGCCTGGAGCGATCTCTCGGGCCTCCTGTTCCACTCTCGACTCACCGAGGGCCTCAGGGCCGGCGTTCTGGATCGGGTCGGTGCCGCTGGTCATGTTCGCCTGCTCGTACTCGTCGGGAACAGAAGCCTAGATCGGCACGATCGGACCCCGCCGGGTGCCCGCTGGGGACTCACGCGTTCCCCAGACGCGCGGACCTCGTCCAAACTGTCTGCATGCCCGGCTCTGACCTCCAGCGGTTCGTGACCGCCCAGGACGCAGGCGGCACCTTCGACAGAGCGATGCGCGAGCTGACTGAAGGTCGCAAGCAGAGCCACTGGATGTGGTTCGTCTTCCCGCAGATCGCCGGCCTGGGCTCGAGCCCGATGGCGCGGCGCTACTCGCTCGCTTCGCTCGACGAGGCCGCCGAATACCTCACCCACCCGATTCTCGGCCCTCGCCTGCTCGAGGCCACCGAGGCCGTCCTCCACGTCCATGACACCACCGCCATCGGCGTGTTCGGGACGGTCGATGCCATGAAGCTCCGGTCGTCCATGACGTTGTTCCATCGGGCCGACCCCGACGAGCCACTGTTCGAGCAGGTCCTCGAACAGTTCTTCGCAGGTACCCCAGACGCGGCCACGGATGTCGTCATCGCCAAGGGCGGCTGACTCGTCCAGCTCCTACTTCAGCAAGGGACGGTGGATCGGCCATTCGAACTGACCGTCGGCGATCGACTCGTCGCCGTTGCGCATCCTGAAGTCGTTGAAGTTCCCCAACCAGGCCCGGTACCACTCGCCCATCCGGAGGGAGACCTGGTCGCCTTGGAGTGCTGCCACTTCGGGGTAGCGCTCCACCATCTGATCCAGGACGGCCAGGGTGGCGATGCAGTCGACAGCAGCATCATGGGCGGCGTCGTCGTCGAGGTCCACCCCGTAGACCCGGCAGAGGTCGGTGAGCTTCCGCTTTCCCTTCCGGAAGCGGTCGAACGTCCGGTCGAGGACCAGCACGTCGTAGACAGGTCCAAGGCCCGGGCAGCGCTGCTGCAGCGTAGGAAGGTCCAATCGTGCGAGCACGGCCTCGAGCATCGTCAGGTCGTAACTGACGTTCATCCCCACGATGGCCGTGCCGGCTGCCCACGCCTCGACCAGCTTTGAGGCGATGGCCTCCGCTGACTCCCGCAGTCCGGGCGCGCCGGCGACCATCGCGTCGGTGATGTGATGGACCTCCGACGAGGCCGGGGGGATGGGGACCCCTGGGTCGATCAGTCCGGAATCAACGGAGACGTCGGGCCCCGTACCCTCCGACCCCGGGTGCTGCAGCACCAACGCATAGGACACCGGGAGGTCGGTGAACGGGTCGACGCCGGTCGTCTCGAGGTCGAAGGCGAGCAGGCTGGCGGCGGTAGCCGGATCGTCGGTCATGGAACGGACCCTACCGAGGACGACCGCCTGGCGCGTGGAGCGCACCTCGTCTGCATCTCTCGGTGCATGGCGCGACCGGCCATCAGAGTGCGGATGCTTCGACCGGTCGGGGCCAGATGTGCGGACCCGGTCAAACCAGAGGGTCCTTGAACGGACATCGGACGGACGGTACGTTCGCTGAACTATTCCCTAGTGAGAGGTTTCATCAATGATCGCATCACGGCTCATCTCGAGAGTCGCCACCGTCGGCGCCGCCACCGTCATCGCCACCTTGGGCCTGGCCGGGCTGGGCGCCTCGGGCGCCGATGCCGGCACCGGTGGACCTGTAGCGCCCGGCTACACGATCATGACGGGTTCTGGCACGAACACCGGCTTCGGGTCAGCTCCGACGTACCCCAACCCGGGCGGAGGGAACTACTCGGCCGACGCCTGCGGGAACATCAACGGCGGGCAGGCGGGAATCGGACAGACCCCCAGCTGCGTCGGCCTGTCCGGAGACAAGGGCGGGGCTGGCTACTGGTACGTGGGGAACTTGACCAAGCAGTTTTCCGCGACCGGCAACTCGGTGGCGATCGGTGTCCTTTCTGCCCAAGGAACAGTGTTCGAGCCGGCGGGCGGTTGTCTGAACGCCTCTGACAACTACGGGACCATCGCCAACCTCGACAGCCCGATCGTCGGAGTGTCCGGCGTGGGCACCTACACCAGCGCGGTCGCCAACGCCCGCACGGGCGCGTGGATGGTCGGTAGTGACGGCGGCATCTTCGCCATGTGCGGCGCCCCCTACTTCGGCTCCATGGGAGGAACCCACCTCAACAAGCCGATCGTCGGGATCGCCACGACGCCCGACGGCCTGGGCTACTGGGAGGTCGCCAGTGACGGCGGCATCTTCTCGTTCGGCGATGCCGCCTTCTACGGATCGATGGGCGGGTCGCACCTGAACAAGCCCATCGTCGGCATGGCGTCGTCGGCGACGGGCAACGGCTACTGGTTGGTGGCCAGTGACGGTGGGATCTTCACCTACGGGGATGCTGTCTTCTCGGGCTCCATGGGTGGATCGCAACTCAACTCGCCCATGGTGGCCATGGCCGCCAACACGTCGGGCAGCGGCTACTGGACCGTGGCCGCCGACGGCGGCGTCTTCTCTTACGGCGACGCGCCGTTCCTCGGCTCGCTCGGTGCTCAGAAACTGTTCGCACCGGTGGTCGGGATCGCCGTCCGGTACTGATCCACCCGTAGTCAGCAACGCCACGCAGCAGCCCGCACCCCGTGTCGGCCCGGACTCCCGGGTCGCACGGGGTGTGTCGCGTCTGCAGGCGCCACTTGGCCGCCCTACAGGCTGCGACGGACCCCGGCGCTGTTCTCGATCCCCTCGAGCTGATCGGCCAGCGACCCGTGCAACGCGGTGAGGGCCGCTCCGGATCGGCCGATCGGGAGCTTCGAGGTGTCGTGGGCGTCCTCCAGCAAGAGGGCGAAGGCGGTGTAGAGGGCGGCGATGGCCACGGCGAAGCCAAATACCCCGGCCATGTCCGCTTGCCACGTCGTGCCCGTCAGCGAGGAGATCCCGAAGAAGAAGAAGTGGGGAACCGAGAGCACCAGCACGATGAAGATCGCTCTCTTGAACCTTGCGGCGATCGCCATCATCACCAAGAAGAGGCTGAAGATGATGAAGTAGGCGGCCAGCACATGCTGGGAGCCCAAAGGCGAGGTGAGCGAGATCAGCCCGTCGACCAACCAGGCACCCGCGAAGGTGGCCATCAACGACGCCACCAGGGTGTCCCGTGCGGCGAGTGCCGCGATGGCCACGATGATCTGTAGGACGAACGCCGACAACATGACGTAGGCGACGGCCTGGTGGTCTGCAGCCTTGAAGATGTTCAGCTCGAGGCAGGCCACCATGCTGGTGGCGATCGCCGTGGCGAAGAAGCCGATGGGAAGGGGCGAAGCCATCGGCCGGACCACGATGCGCGTGACGGCAAGCGCGTCGAGCTCGCCCCCTGGTGCCGCTGGTGTCGCTGGCGCTGCCTGCTCGTTCCCGTCCATCTGCACACGGTCTAGCCCACGGCACGCTCGTCGCCATGCCATTGACGATGACGGTGCGGTCGCCGTGCACCGGTCAAGCGAGCCCTCACGGCGGCATCCTCGTGACTGCCACTGCGCGCCGGGCCGCATTCGCTCGAGGTAGAGCACTCCATTGAGCGCTCCGCCATCGGGGTCACTCCTTCAGGACGTGGCGGAGATCCCCACATATCCACGTGCGAAGTAGGAGCCGGAGTCCTCGCTTCCGTGCGGCCGGGCCGTCCACTCCCCTGTCGTCGTGCGCTGATCGCCTGACGGGTCGAAGTGGTAGCTCGCCACCTGGCCCGTTGAGACCATCCTCGAACCGTCCTTCGACAGTGTTGTCACGGCACGGCTCTAATGGTTGTCCGTCGTATGAACACTTCGATGTTGCGCCCGATCTGCTCCAGGACGACCATCGACCACGGTGCGTCCCGCGCGTGCCAGTCGGGATCGAACCTCCGTGTGAATGAGACCTCGGGTGGTGCTTGCTGCTCACTCCCCACGACGACCCGCTCCAGGTCGCGGTCCAATTGGTGGGCAAGCTCCGCTCGCCCGATGCAGGTGCCGGGGCGCGAACTCGCGTGCAGGTCAGTCGATGACCATGAATGCCACCTTCGCCTGGAGGGTGTGGGTGGAGGAAAGGACCGACACTGTCAGCGTGTGCGCTCCTGCATCCGTATGTTTCGGGATCTTCACGCGCAACCCCGTGGCCGTGGCCGTATCCGGATCGATAACTAGTGCGAATTGGTCGTCGAGCAGAACCTGGGCATCGGTCCCACCCAGCCGCGAACCGGAGATGAGAACCTCCTCGTCCGCCGCCACAGAAAGTGGGCTGACCCCAGAGATCAGCGGCGTGCTGCTGACCACTGCCTTGTTGGCGGTGAACGTCAGTGCAGAAATCGACGTGATGCCGGCGAGCACTGCTGGCACTTCCGGAAGGCCGTCTCCGGGGTAGATGCAGAATCGGATGAGTACGTAGGAGATCGCCACGGCATTGAACATCAGGAACTGGAAATCGACCAGGCTCGTCTGCCCAGAGTCGTCGCTGGTGAGGTCCGACGCGCTAAACACCGGAGCCACGTTCTGCTTGACGAGCGTGCCGTTCGCCAGCCGAGAGACGGTGATTCCCTTGGCCAGCACCAGCGCAGCAAAGGGGCCGCCGAGCAGCAGCAGGTACGTGTTGGACAGGGGCCGAATGCGATCCCCTAGCGGTTGGTTTCCCGAGAGCACGATCGTGGCGACGGTTGCGATCATGAAGACGACCGCCAGTGTCCACGCAAACGCCATGGTCTTGCTGGTGGACACACGACCATCAGCGCCCATCATGATCGAACGAATTGGTCCGATCTTCGCAGCGGGTCGACCTCCCGGGGCGGCCGCCGGGACGGGCGCTGACCCACCCAAGACGGATCCGAACAGCAGGAGGATCGCCACAGTGAACGTGGCCCCGACGGCAATCGACCAATGCCCTGCCAGATGGACCTGAGCCCAGGTCGCCAAGAGTCCAATTTGCGCCGCCATCCGCCCGCCTCCTTGGTAGGAAGACTCCACTTGGACGATACCCCCGCGATCATGGCGCATCTAGGGGCGAAGGGCAGGAAACGCGAGCGGTCAGCTGGGTTGATTCGGCCTTGATCGCCAGTCAGGAAATGGCGTTCAATTCGACCATGCCCACGGAGAAGGCTCCGCCCGCCTTGTCCGATCCAAGTGGCCTACCTGTGGCTTCTCCCGACAACTGGTCCCCGGCAACGGCGAGGTGGAAGTTGCTCGTCTCCGTCGCCAATTCCAACCGGTTGCCGTCCGCCGACAGGACGCCGACAGCGCGATCCTCATGTTGCGAGGTAGCGAGGACCGCCTGCAGTGATCGGCCCTCCTGCCTGACGATGGTGAGGGTCAGGTCCAACGAGACGGCGTGCCACTCAGGCTCCTGATCGCCGTGGGACAAGAACCTCGGGTGGTGCTTGGTCGTGGTTCCCCAGCTTGCGCCCGTCCACATCCCTGCCCATTGGGTCGGCAAGATTCGAACCTCTTCTGCCGTCATCAGTCACGCTCCACTGTCGACCCAGGCCACAACGACCTGGCATCAATCTCCTGGTGAGCGGAACCGGCGGTTCTCTACTGAGCGAGACGGCTGAGACGGTAGCCGAGGTTGCGCTGCGATCGAGCCAGGTACATGGACTTCATCCCGGCCCGCCGGCACTCTTGCGGGCCGGGACGCACATCGCCTCGCCGAAGAAATTTGGTGCGCTCGGAGGGATTCGAACCCCCAACCTTCTGATCCGTAGTTCTGAATGGCTATATATCTTTCATATACCGTCAGCGACTGCTACACCCCGTTAGTGCTGTCTAACTGGGTTTTCGTGGATTGTGAAGTGACCCTGAGTGACCACGAATATCCTCTGGTTACTACCTTATTCGCCCGGAATGTTCTCACGAGTGTTCTCACGGTCAGCCCATCGGGCGTCCGGAGATCGGAGCTCGGTCACCTTCCGACGAGCATCCGGCCGGCCATGGCCGTGATCGTCAATGGTCCCGGCCAGATGGACCTCACCGACAGGCCAGTTCCATCCAGCCAAATCGAAGGTGCGATGGCTTCAGCTGCCGATGAGCGTTGCGTGGCGAAGGTGCCGACGAACGACCCGCACCACGTCCTCGAAGCGCGGTGGGTCGGCGACGTGTTCCGACATCTCCGTTAGCCAACGCCCCTTGTACCGGTCCAGTCGATCATTGAATCGCTCTTCGAACGATGCGGGGTCGATTCCTTTGGCCTCTGCCTTGCGTTCGAACCGCGGTCGGATATCGGCGAGGGAAACGCCTGCATCTTCAACGAGCCGAAAGATGTCGTACAGATCCCGACACTGCACGCGCTGGATGATGCAGCGCACCTTTTCTGCTGCGATCTCTTCGATGGAATAGACATCGAACGGGATCGGCTGGGGTAGATCTGACCAGGCGTCCAACAGGATCGTTCGACGTTCGACGGACTCAACCACCTCTGATTCCGAAATGTCCACCTTGATGCGCCGAGGCTTGCTGGCCTCCAGAGGGCCGATGTACTCGATCACCGGGCTGCTGCCGGCAGTGAGTTCGAGTAGAGGTAGGTCCACGTGATGGCGTGCGGCTTCAAGGACATCAGCCATGGCCGAGACCGCAGAATCTGAACTCGCGTCGATCACAGTGAAGTCGAGGTCGGCCGAGTATCGGTAGGAGCCGATGTGGACAAGCCGAAGAGCGGTTCCACCTTTGAAGACCAAGCGGCCGCCATCGGAAAGCCTCACCCGATGAAGTTGCGCCACGATGTGGGCGAGGACGTAGTCGCGCTCCACCACCGCCGCATCAACACCGTCCTTGTCTGCTCGACGGGTGATTGCATGTCGGGTCAGCACACTCAGTTCCTGACGATCGCTTGCAGCTCGTTGACCGTCACGTTCCACGCCACACGGAACCTGGCGTCAGTCCACGCAACTTGTTCATCCCGAGGGTCAAGGCGGATGACCGGCTGGGGGCTGGTGACGGTGGGCTCAAGGGAGAGCGGCAGCTCGAGTGCGTACGCCAATGAAGCCAGCCGTCGCTCTGCGGCGCGCCCGCGTGCTCCGAACGCTGTTGCCAATCTCATGATCCGAGTTGGATCCGCATCGTCGGCTCCCGCGGCTAGTGCCTCAGCCAGACGTTCCACGCCCCCGGTCAGGTCGACTCGGAGCGCACTCTCGAAGAGTGCCCTCTCCAGGTTGGATCGCCACGAGTGACCGATGGCCTCGGCCTCGAGGTGGATCGTCTCGGGCCGCTCCACGATTGAGCGCAACGGCCTCCTACTGACCGTCGTGAACCTGACCTGGTGCGTGCAGGCAACAAAGATCTGCCTGACCGGATGGCTGACCAGCCCAAGTTCGGCCAGTGCGCTCAGATAGGCGATGCGATGCTCTCGCCCCTGAAACGCACCGCCCACTGCCAGGCCGAGGTCGTCTGTCGCTGTCGAGGTTCCAAGGGATCCCAGGGGTCGGATGGCGTAGTGCCCTCGAGCCAGTCGATCGACCAGGCCAAGCGCTGCGAGCCCGCGAAGAGCATTGGCCGTTGCCGGTGTTGAAACTCCCAAGATGGACTTGGCCTCGTCGAACGAGAACCCGATCCGACCTTCCGCCACCAGCGTGTCGATCAGTTCCAGTTGGCGCGTCACGGCTTCCTCTCGCTCGGTACGATATAGCAGGAACTAACTAAATCAGTGATTTTGCTCTACATTAGCCCAGATAGTAGTAAATCATCTTTATAATGATTTGCAGCTAGTTGGCATGGTCCAACCCACCGATGACCAGGTTGTCTTTCGGCACACCGGGAGGCACCTCTCCTGCGGAGATGGGCTTCGTGACCAACATGGCTTCGATGCCACCAAGTTGGGATCCCCTATCGATGGAAGCGTACGCCGGAAGGTTCGCAGCATGGTCGACCAGTCGAGGAGAACGAGCCGCGGTGAGCATGGCAACACATCCCTGCGCTGACCTCCGTTGGCTAAGCAAAGTTTTCGGAGAAAACTTTGCTTAGCCTGGCCTGGGGTAAAGCTATCGTTCCTTCGCCTCGCCAGTGCCTCTCCCGGCCGTCTCGGGCCGGGTCGGGTCGGGTTGCGTCAGGCATCATGCGGATCGCAGGCCAACTGGCGGCGAGTTCAAGCCGTCGAGATAGGCGTGTCCGTCGGCCAATGCACCGGTGGGTGCCGACTGCCTCTTGCCGCAACATCTCCTCGGTGTCGTCAACTACTGCTTAGTCATGCAGTGGCATGGCGTGGGCGTAGTTTCGAAGGGTCGTGGCGGCATCCCGATGCCCGAGCCGTGCTGCGATCCATGTGCCATACCCCGACGAGACGTGGGCGTCACAACCGACGCTTATCCTTAGATTGGTGTCATAACCGTACTGTTTACGGTACGGTTATGACACCTCTGAAAATAAAGGGGTTACGAGTGCATCGATTTCAGAGCGCATTCGACAGGCAGGTGGATCTGATGGCATTAGCTGAAACATATCGACGCCGACTCCGGAGCAGGGCGCTGGAGCAGTACGGCTACGTGACGACGGGGGACGCCAGCACCCTCGGAGTGCCAGCCGTCGAACTCCGAAAGATCGCTCAGCGAGGCGGCGTCGACCACGTAGCCCACGGCCTATATCGGTTCGAGGACGTCCCTCGCTCGGGACGAGACCCGTACATGGAGGCCGTCCTGCGGGTTGGTCCAGATGCCTATCTGACCCACGATGCCGTACTTGCTCTCTACGACTTGGGACTGGTGAACCCGCAGCGGATCAGAGTCGGCACCAGTCGGCGAACTAGGCAGTCGCTTCCCTCATTCGTGGAGATCATCCACGGACCGGTCGACCCCGAGGATCTGACCGATCACGAGGGCATCGCCTGCACCACCGTCGCCCGGGCGCTGCTGGACTGTCGTGGAATCGTCATGAGTGAGCGCCTCGTCGATGCCGCCCGCGAGGCCAACCGTCGTGGACTGCTGCGCAGGGCTGAGTGCGACCACGTCCTCGCAGAGTTTGGTGTCGGAGGATGAGCCCAAAACGGCAGGATCCACCGACAAACCTCCGGTCGCTGGAGACACGCTTATACAATTTTGCGCAACAGCGGGGCCGACCGGTGCGTCGCATCCAGCGTGGCGTGGCCAACACGGTGGTCGGCCAGATGTTGCCGCCCGGTGTTGTCAAGGGCGGCACCGCCATGAATCTGCGGGTTGGTGAGGCATCGAGCCGGTTCACGCCCGACCTCGATGCGACCAGGGCGGCGAGTGTCACTCTTGAGGAGTACTTGGACCAGCTTGGCGAACGGCTCGCCACCCTTGGACTCGATAGACCCGATCCCATCCCGCTGCTTGCGGTTGACCACCAGATCGCTCAAAAGATCCACGCCTGCACCGCGACCAACCCGACGGTTGGCAAGAATCAACGAGCCCACGACCTAGTCGACCTGCAGATCCTCGGTCAAGAAGGGCCACAAGACATGTCCGCGATCGGCGCCACTTCCGAGCGGCTCTTTGCGGCCCGACGTAGCCAGCAGTGGCCTCCCACCGTCGTCACATACGAAGCCTGGGACACGATCTACATCGAGGCCTCGGACGGTCTCGATGTGCTTGGGAACGTCGCCGACGCTGTCGACTGGGCCAATGCTTTCATCGCCGAGGCGGCAGGCGGAACGACCTGAAAGCGGTGGTCAGTTTCGAAGGTTGACTTCCGGCCCGTCGGCACAGGTTTGGTCGTCAGCAGAAAGAATCTGATCCATGAGGCCGCTCCCGTCAGTCGGACTGAACGTTGAGAATCGTGCGGATCGAACCTGCTACGCAGAGAACGCTGGCTACCAACGAGGCTCCAACCGAACGTCATTGTTCTCACGGGGGTTCTCAACTAGTTGTGGCCCGAAGCACCGTTTCGCCAGATTCGCCTCTGACCTGCACTTATTTGGTGCGCTCGGCAGGATTCGAACCTGCAGCCTTCTGATCCGTAGTCAGATGCTCT
>CAININ010000079.1 GCA_903849265.1 uncultured Acidimicrobiaceae bacterium | reverse complement strand
CGGCGAGCCTACCGGTCGGGTCGGACAGTGTCCGAGGGGTTCGAGGGACCCTCCGAGGGGAGCGCGAAACCAGAGGGGACAACGGGCCGCAACGTCCCCGGTGGTCGGTGCGACGGCCAGGTTGACTGCGGCACACGCCCTTGCCCGCTGAGAGCTGCTGCCTTCCGACCCTGACTCGATTCACAGGAGACCGTTGCGCAGGACCCAGCCGTCACACCCACCACCGGGGAGAGGACCACCCTACCGCCCCGGACGTGCGTCGTCAGGTGCGGCGTGCCGTGACCACCGGGTGACCGGAGTAGCCTGACGTGGCTGTGGACAGCCCGGGTGACCGGGGGTCTATGGACACGGAGGCGTGCGAGAGCGGCCGAATCGGCACGATTGGAAATCGTGTGTGGGGAAACTCACCGTGGGTTCAAATCCCACCGCCTCCGCTGTGTCATGTGTCAAGACATACAGAAACACCCCGAACCCTCAGTTCGGGGTGTTTCTTGTTTTCGCGGGGACCTTCGGGGCGCCTGTCGGCTGATAGTCCCGGTCCGTGTCGACGAGGAGGTCTCGGAGTAGCTCACCGGTGGCTGCATTCACCACTCGGCGCTTGGAAGTCCAGTCGCCGGGGTGTCCGCAGTCTCCGGCTCAAGCTCCTCATACCCGTGGTCCGGCGGGTCCGGAGCGGGGTGGGCGGGAGCGACGTGCTTCGTCCAGGACAGCCATCGATGCACCGGAGGCGAGCCTCGTCAGAGGGGTCTACGTACCAGCCCGCCTGTGCCTGGTGCTGTTCGGTGGACATGGGTAGGAAGATCGGCTGACCCACTCCCGGGCTTCATGCCAGCGTCGATGGAGGGATATTCCTCATGCGAGAGCCGACCACTGTGATGGATAGTTTGCTATTCTTAGTGAGCGTTGTGGATATCTGAGTATCCAAAAGGGACAGAGAACATGGCACGTCAATATCTCACCCAGACCACCAATGCAGCCCGCGTTCTGGGGCTGCAGCTCGCTGCCGCGCGCCGGTACCAGCGTCGCACCACTGCCGAGATCGCTGAGCGGGCCGGCATCACACGGGTGACCCTGCGTCGCATAGAGCGGGGGGATCCCGACGTCGGCCTGGGTCTGTACTTCGAGGTGGCCTCGGTGCTGGGGGTACCGCTGTTCGGAGCAGAAGGTCGCGAGCTGGCCGACCTGGTCGCCCGCGGCGAGCGGGAACTGGCGCTGTTGCCGTCACGTATCGATGTCCGCCGGGAGGAGGTGTTCGATGCCTTCTAACGACCAGGCGTTCGTCTGGACCTGGCTACCGGGGGCAGATGCGCCTGTGGTTGCCGGCAGGGTCTACCAAGTAGGCCCCGAACTGCGCTTCAACTACGGGCAGAACTACCTGGGTCGTACAGATGCCATCGCCCTCCAGCCAGTCGGCCTTCCGCTCGAGGAGGGGGGCCAGCGGCCGGACATCGGCCTCGACGCGCACGGCGTCATCCGGGATGCTGCTCCTGACTCGTGGGGCATGCAGGTCATCCTCCGTCGCCGGATAGGCATCGACGCCCAGGACACCGATGAACTCCCACTACTCACCTACCTGCTCGAGTCCGGTTCGAACCGGGTGGGGGGTCTCGACTTCCAAACCAGCAGCGACCACTACGAGGCCCGGACCACCGACGGGACGCTCGTTGAACTCGTCGAGGCCGCAGAGCGTCTCGCCCGGGGACTCCCGTTCTCGCCGGAACTCGACGATGTCCTCACCTACGGCACGGCCATCGGCGGTGCTCGTCCGAAGGCCCTGCTGGCTGTCGGCGACCGTCAGCTCATCGCCAAGTTCTCCGTGTCCACCGACACGTTCCGGTGGATGGAGGCCGAAGCGGTGGGCATGGAACTCGCTCGGCGCTGCGGCGTGAGCGTCGCTCCCACGGAACTGACCCGCGCCGCGGATCGTGATGTGCTGCTCGTCAACCGCTTCGATCGGCCGGGTGCCGGGACCCGCCGGCAGGTGCTCAGTGCGCTCACCCTGCTGGGGCTACCCGAACTGGCTGCACGGCACGCGACCTACGTCGATTTCGCAGAGCAGGTGCGACTTGGCTTCGACTCGCCGGATGCGACGCTGCATGAGCTGTTCCGCCGGATCGTCGTCAACGTGCTGGTCGGCAACACCGACGACCACGCCCGCAATCACGCTGCGTTCTGGGACGGGACCCGCCTGAGTCTGACGCCGGCGTTCGACATCTGCCCGCAGCCGCGGTCCACTGG
>CAININ010000078.1 GCA_903849265.1 uncultured Acidimicrobiaceae bacterium | reverse complement strand
CGCAGTAGAACGCGTCATGGGACCCCTGGTCCTCCACCCAGTTGCGGATGGCCCCCAGGTAGTTGCCGAGGTGGAGGTCGCCGCTGGGCTGGATTCCGGAGAGCACACGTGCCATAAGGGCGTCATCGTACGCCCTGGGTGCCCTGGTCCGGTGCCCGGGCACCGGTGAGGGGCGGGTGCACAGGGCCACCGCTCCCACCCGGTAACGTTCCGACCTGTGGCCACTACCGTCTCCATCCCCGCATACGAGGGCCCCGTCGATGCGCTCCTGCAGCTGGTCACCAGCCACCAGGTGGACATCTTCGACATTCCGCTGGCGGACATCGTCGATGCGTTCGTGGCCGAGATCGCCACCTGGACCGAGATCGACCTTCCCACGTTGTCTGAGTTCCTGGTCGTGGCGGCGGTGCTTATCGAGCTGAAGTCCCGCCGCCTCCTGCCCGGCAGCGGCGACGTCGAGCCCGACGAAGAGCTCGTCGGCTGGGAAGAGCGGGACCTGCTCCTCGCCCGCCTCCTCGAGTGCCAGGCCTATGCCGCCGCGGCCGACGGGTTTGCCCTGCTCATCGAGCAGGCAGCCCGGTCGATCCCCCGTACCGCCGGCCTCGACCCCGACCTGGTGATCAACGCACCAGACCTGCTCGAGGGGGTCACACCTGACCATGTGGCAGCTGCCTTCATGCGCGCCACCGCCGAACGGCCGGCTCCCGTGGTCGATCTCTACCACGTGACCGTCGACGCCGTCACGGTGGCTGATGCCGTCGCCGAGCTGGCCCTGCGGCTTCCACGGTCCGGCCCTTCGACGTTCCGCCAGCTGACCAGGCACCTCACGTCCCGTATCGAGATCATCGTCCGGTTCCTCGCCCTCCTCGAGCTCTGCAAGCAGGGGCGGGTATCCCTCGACCAGGGGCACACGTTCGGCGACCTCGAGGTGGAGTGGGTGCCCGAAACTGCCGATTCGGTCTCTGTCGGGTTCGGCCCGGCCGACGAGTACGAAGGCTGATCATGCCCCTCTCCCCTGAAGCACGTGCCGTCGAAGCCGTCCTGATCGTGGCCGTCGAACCCGTCCCCACCGGCCTTCTGGCTGAGCTGCTGGAGCTTCCGATCGACCAGATCGAACCGATCTGCGACGAGCTCATCGAATCGTGCCGCGACAGCGGACGGGGCTTCGAGGTCGTCCGCATCGCCGGGGGCCTGCGGATCCAGACCCACCCGGACATGGCGCCCTACGTAGAGCGCTTCGCCAACGTCGGCGTGTCGTCGCGCCTTTCGGCGGCGGCGCTCGAGACCCTCGCCATCGTGGCCTACAAACAGCCGGTGAGCCGGGCCCAGGTCGCCGCCCTCCGGGGTGTCAACGTGGACGGCGTCACGAGGCTCCTCGAGCACCGTGGGTACATCATGCCCGTCGGACGGGCATCTGGTCCGGGCCAGGCCGTCCTCTACGCCACAACAGAGGCCTTTCTGGAGCGCCTCGGTCTCGATCGGCTCGAGCAGCTGCCCCCGGTGGAAGACCTGCTGCCCGGTCCCGAGGCCCTCGCTGAGCTCGAAGAGCAGATGCGACCGGTGTCCGATGTCTGAAGACGACTGGGGAGACGTGGAGATCGACGACGACATCGATGGCGACGGCAGTCGTGGCGCAGACACCTTGTACGTCGGCGAACGCCTGCAGAAGGTGCTGGCCCGCAGCGGAGTGGGCTCGCGCCGCGTCTGCGAAGACTTGATCGGCGACGGCCGGGTGACGGTCAACGGCGAGGTGCCTGTACTCGGACGCCGAGTGGATACCGAGGTCGACGTCATCGAGCTCGACGGCGTGCCTCTGCCCATCCGCCCAGGCCTCGTCCACTACCTGGTCAACAAGCCCCCGGGCGTTGTCTCGACGGCAGAAGACACCCATGATCGACCGACGGTCACCTCCCTCGTCCCGGACGAGCCCCGGGTGTTTCCGGTCG
>CAININ010000077.1 GCA_903849265.1 uncultured Acidimicrobiaceae bacterium | reverse complement strand
TCTTCCGCTTCAGGTCCTCGGAGATCATCCGGTCGGAACGACACACGATCACGTCGGGCTGGATGCCCTGGCTACGTAGGTCGGTGACCGAGTGCTGAGTGGGCTTCGTCTTCTGTTCGCCAGACGGCCGCAAGTAGGGCACCAGTGTCAGATGGACGTAGGCGACGTTCGCCCGGCCGACATCACGCCGGAACTGCCGGATCGCCTCGATGAACGGGAGGATCTCGATGTCTCCGACGGTGCCGCCGATCTCCACGATGACGACGTCGACCCCGGTCTGGCCGAGCTTGTGGATGTGGTTCTTGATCTCGTCGGTGATGTGCGGGATCACCTGGACCGTCTTGCCTAGATAGTCACCACGGCGCTCCTTGGCGATCACCGACGAGTAGATCCGTCCGGTGGTGGCGTTCGAACCCTTGTGCAGGTTCTCGTCGATGAAGCGTTCGTAGTGGCCGAGGTCGAGGTCGGTCTCTCCCCCGTCTTCGGTCACGAAGACCTCGCCGTGCTCGAACGGGTTCATGGTGCCCGGGTCCACGTTGATGTAGGGATCGAGCTTGCACATGGTGACTTTGAAGCCACGGCACTTCAGCAAGCGGCCGAGCGACGAGGCGGTCAGCCCCTTGCCGAGCGACGACGACACCCCGCCGGTGAAGAAGACGTACTTGGTCTGTCGCCCGGTCACGTCGGGGCCGTCAACATCGCGCACGGTCTGAGGCTACCGGACCCGGCGACGTCTGGGTGCGGACCCCGCACGGTCATGGGTGCGGACCCCTTCCGGTCAAGGGTTCAGCCCATCCGGTCAAGGGTGCGGACCGTCCGATGGCCCTCGAATGCCGAGCAGCTCGCTGGCGTGGCGGCGGGCCGACTCGCTGTCGGGGCTCCCCGAGAGCATGCGGCTGATCTCCACCACCCGCCCGTCTGGGTCGAGCCGGGTGACCTCGGATCGGGTCCGTCCGTCGGCCTCGATCTTGCGCACCTCGACCTGGTGATCGGCCAGTGCCGCCACCTGGGCCAGATGGGTGACGACCAGGACCTGGGCATAGTGGCCGAGCCCGGCAAGCGCGCTTCCCACAGCCGTTGCGGCAGCCCCGCCCACTCCTGCATCGACCTCGTCGAACACCAGGACGCCAGGCGCATCGGTCAATGCCAGGCGCACTGCCAGCATCGTGCGGGAAAGCTCGCCTCCTGAGGCGGCCCGGGCCAGCGGCTGTGCCGGCTCACCGGGGTTGGCGGCCAGCTCGAAGACGACATCGTCGCCGCTCCCCTCCCCCTCGACCCGGATGGTGAACCGGGCCGAGGGCATCGCCAGATCGTGGAGGGTCGTCTCGATGTCGGAGGCCAGCACCGGTGCCACCCGTCGGCGTTCCCGTGCCACGACTGACTCGGCATCTGCCGTTGCCGTCCGGGCGTGGAGTATTTCGGCATCGAGGGCGACGGCCCGGGTCTCCAAGTCGCCGAGGGCGGCCAGGCGCACACGTCCGGCGTCGCCATAGGCCATGACCGTATCGAGGGAGGGCCCGTACTTGCGGATCAGCTCATGGAGGAGTCTGCGCCGGCTTCGCACCTCGTCGAGGCGTTCGGGATCGTCCTCCCATGTCTCCACCACGGATCGCAGCTCGCCGGCCAGGTCGCCCAACTCCGCCATGGCGGCGCGCACCCGCTGGTCGAGGGCGTGGAGCGGAGGACGTCCCGTCAGAGCCCCCGATGCCTGAGCCAGTCGGTCGACCGCGCCCACCTCGACAACACTTCCGTCCGTGCCCTCTAGGGCACCCAGAGCCACAGCCGCTGCCTCTCGGTGGGCCGATGCCTCGGCCAGTCGATCTTCCTCGGCCTCGAGGGCGGCATCCTCGTTCGGATCGTTGAGGCCGGCCGCGTCGATCTCGTCGACCTGGAACTTGAGGACCTCCGCCTCTCGGGCTCGCTGGTCGGCGTCGCCGCCGAGCCCGTCCGCCTCGCGCAGTAGTGCGGCAAGACGGGACCGTGCGGACTCGAGCGGACCGGTGTCGATGGCACCGAACGCGTCGAGCGCCCGGCGTTGGGCCTCGGGAACCACCAGCGTCCGGTGTTGGTGCTGGCCGTGGAGCTCCAAGAGACCGGTGGCTGCTTCGGTCAGCGCACCGACCGGTGCCGCACGCCCGTCGATCCAGGCTTTGGAGCGCCCAGCGCGAGCCACCGATCGGGCGAGGACGACCTCGTCCCCACCGTCGTCGTCGACGAAGCGACCCTCCACGTAGGCCTCGTCAGCGCCAGCTCGGACGACCGACGGGTCAGCCCGCCCGCCGAGCAACAAGCTCAGGGCGCCGATCAGGAGGGTCTTGCCGGCTCCGGTCTCGCCTGTCAACGCCGTCATCCCTGGGTCGAGAGCGACGGTGACGTCATCGATGACCCCGAGGTCGCGTACGTGCAGTTCGACGAGGTGACGACCCATGCAGTCCTACCGGTCGGCCAGGTGGAACTTTGCCCGCAGGATGGCATGGAAGTCGCGCGAACCGAAGGTGACGAGCCGGGCCGGACGATCGCCTTCACGGCAGTCGACGGTCGATCCAGGCTCGAGGGTGCACATGGTGATGCCATCGACGACCAGCACTGCAGGGCGAGGTCCGAGCACCTCGAGGTGGACCCGTTGACGGGGGTCGAGCACGAGCGGACGATCGAAGAGCATGTGGGGAGAGACCGGGGTCAAGACGATGGCGCGCAGCCGGGGTGAGAGCAGCGGGCCGCGTGCGGACAGGTTGTAGGCGGTGGAACCGGTGGGCGTGGACAGCAGCAGCCCGTCGGCGGCGTAGGTAACGAACGGCAGGTCGTCGATCGATGCCGCCACCCGGACGGTATGGCCGGGAACCGTCTTCTCCACGGTGGCCTCGTTGAGGGCGCAGACGTCGGCGATCATTGCGCCGTCGGGGCCGTGCACGGCCACCGCGAGAGTCATCCGCTCCTCGACCTCGAACTGCCCGTCGAGGAACCGCTGCAGCGCTTCTTCGAGGCCGGAAGGCTCGACCTCGGTGAGATAGCCCAGGTGGCCGAGGTTGACCCCCATGACCGGAACCGAGGTGGCCATGGCGCTGTCCACTGCCCGCAGCAGGGTCCCATCGCCGCCAAGACTGACGAGTAGGTCCGCTCCGTCGACCGAGGCGGTGCCATCCGGGGCCAACGCTGTGAACGCCTCATGACCGGCCGCGAGCAACCAGGCCGAGGCCCGTTCGGCCAGGGCGTCCGCCTCGGGACGGTCAGGACGGATGTAGAAGCCGATCCGGGCCATGGCTCAGGTCCCGGGCTCTGTCGGCGCGGGATGTACCTCGTCGACGGCGGCATCGAGCATCTGCGCGATATCCGGCTCGACAGCCATGGGCTGGCCTGGAGTCCTTGCATACAGGAGGAACTCGACGTTTCCGGAGTGTCCGGTGAGTGGCGAAGGCATGGCCCCCATGATGACTGCTCCAGCGTCGCCAAGCGCGGTTGCCACCTCACCGAGTGTCCGACGGTGAATTTCCGGGTCGCGGATCACACCCCTTCCGCGCGATGCCTCGACCCGCCCCGCCTCGAACTGGGGCTTCACCAGGACCACCAGTGGGGCCCCAGGGACAGCGACTTCGCCAGTCAGCACCGGCACCGCACGGGTGGCAGAGATGAACGAGAGGTCGGCGACGACCATGTCCACGGGAAGTCCTCCGACGGTCTCTCGGTCAACTTGCCGGATATCAAGTCGCTCCAGATTGACCACTCGTGGATGCCCTCGAAGCTTGGGGTGCAACTGGCCGTGGCCGACGTCGACGGCTACGACCGAGGCGGCGCCAGCTTGGAGCAGGCAGTCGGTGAACCCGCCCGTCGATGCGCCGGCATCGAGGATCCTCCAGCCGGTGGGGTCGAGGCCGAAGCGATCGAGCGCAGCGCGCAGCTTCTCTCCACCCCTGCTGACGAACGGAGGCGGGTCGCCCATCAGTTCGATGGGTTCGGCTGGGGACACGAGGCGCGCCGGCTTGTCGGCGATCGATCCGGACACCAGCACGACGCCGCGGGCGATCAACTCGACGGCTTGGGGACGGCTATCGGCAAGCTTTCTGGCGACCAGCGCCTTGTCCAGGCGCTGGCGGGCGGGAGACGTCAGTCGGCCGACCCGGCCGTAGCCTTCTTGGCCGGGACCTTCTCGGCTGCTGCCTTCTTTGCCGGATCCCTTTTCGCCGGGGCCTTCTTGGCTGGCGCCTTCTTGGCTGCTGCCTTCTTCGCCGCTGCCTTCTTGGCTGGCGCCTTCTTCGCTGCTGCCTTCTTTGCTGGCGCCTTCTTGGTACCTGCCTTCTTGGCTGCTGCCTTTCCCGCCTCGCCGGCCCGACCAAGCATCGTCGCGACTTGGACGGCCAGATCCTCGAGGTTGGCGATCCCAATTGCGCCGAGCTGGCGGCTGACTTCGGAACGGACGGTGGTCACAATGACCTCGGTGCCCTGTCGGCTGCGCTCGAGGAGCTCATCGACGCGGTCCTTGGCGTCCCCTCGCTGGAGGTCGCCGCTCTTCACCAGTTCGGCGACGAGCTCTTCGGCCTTCTTGCGGGTCATATTGGTGAAGGCAATCCCTGCATCGATATACCGCTGAAACGAATCGTTGGTAGCCATGTCCGTACGTTACCTGGACCGTTAGCCACTAGCAAGCATTATGCTAACATCTGTCACACGCATGAGGCGTGCGTGGGGATGGACTCAAGCCAGCGCAGCGGCAACCAGCGTCACGAGGTCGGGGGCCCGCACGGCTACCGCACACTCGTCCACCCAGGCACCGGGAGCGGTGACACCGGAATCCACAAGAGCGAACGGGATTCCGAGGCGCTCCGCCAGCAGACCATCGGTTCCGGGCTGATCCCCGACCATCACGGCAGTAGCGCCATCGTGGAGCACGTGCGTCCGGAAGTACGCCACCATCGGCTCGTGAGGCTTACCCGCCACCT
>CAININ010000076.1 GCA_903849265.1 uncultured Acidimicrobiaceae bacterium | reverse complement strand
ATCGAGGTCGTCGACAAGATGGTCGAACTCACCGAGGCCGAGACAACCGAGGAGCACAACTTCGTGCCTCCCGAGCTGGCTGCATTCATCGGGGGCTAGGTTCGGCTCCTGGAGCACCCTCTCCGAGAGAGAAACTCCTGGCCAGGAGTGAATTGTGGGAATTCCGAAGAAATCTCAAGAATTCGCTCAAGTTCACCGGGCGACCTGCCGATAGAGGGGTGAGAGTTGCGCGCCCACTGCGTGTCGAGACCGGCGATGCAGCCCGAATCAGTCAGTCCGGTGCAGCCGATCCTCTGTGATCTCGGCGACCAACAGAGAGTGCGGCCACGGCCCTCCATCCGAGCAGTCCCAGTCCGACGAAGGCCACCGCCACTCCGATGAAGGCCCCCGCCGCCCCTTGACCGGACACTGCCCGGAGCGCCATCGCCACAGCCACGCAGACCGGCCACACCACGACGCCCGTCGGCACTACCGCCGCAGGTCGACGCCAAGCCCGTGCCACCGCCCACCCGATGGCCAGCCCGACCAGGAACGGCCAGACCGTTCGGGCGACACCGGACAGCGACTCGCCCTCGGTGTGCGACGAACGTCCGATCAGCACGAAGATGAGGATCCAGGCGACGTCGAAGGCGGCTGCCGGCCCGGTCGCCACGCGGCTCGCTCGGAGCCACCCCTTGGTCGAATTGCGGGTATCGGGCACCGCCATCGCGTCAGGCGTCACGCATGGCCGGGTGTGCCTTGGCCACCACCGGCAACAGCAGGCGGCGTGGCGACAGCCAGCCGAACGCAGCTGATGCCCGGTTGGGCAGACCCGGGATGACCACGGCCCGGTTGGCGTCCATGCCCTCGACACCGGCACGGGCGACATCGACCGCAGGCACCCAGAACATCTTGGGCATGGTCTCGGCGATTTCGGTCTGGTCGAAGCCGGCAACCTCGGCGAACCCGGTCTCCACCGGCCCAGGACACAGGGCGGTCACCGTCACCCCCTGGGAGCGCAGCTCTTCGCGGATGGCATGGCTGTATGAGAGGACGAACGCCTTCGACGCGCCGTAGCCGGCC
Source organism: uncultured Acidimicrobiaceae bacterium (assembly GCA_903849265.1). Taxonomy (GTDB): domain Bacteria; phylum Actinomycetota; class Acidimicrobiia; order Acidimicrobiales; family RAAP-2; genus Bog-756. The sequence goes on along the minus strand of CAININ010000076.1, from coordinate 1,239 downwards.
TGCCCGGGGATGGGCTGGAACGCCGCCGTCGAGGCCACGTTGAGGATGCAGCCGCTGCGCCGCTCCACCATCGCCGGGGTGAACAGTGCGCAGAGGTGCACCACCGCTTCGACATCGGTGCGGACCATGGCGATCTCGCGTTCCGCATCAGATCGATAGACAGGCCCGAGCGTCGAGAACCCGGCGTTGTTGACCAGCACGTTGACGGCGAGCCCGAGGTCGGCGACTCGCCCAGGCAGCGCGCTGCAGGCATCGGCATCAGCCAGGTCGGTGGCGAGCACCTCGACCCGGACGCCGTGTCGGGCACGCAGGGCATCAGCCAGCGCCAGGAGCTTCGACTCGGTCCGAGCCACCAGGGTGACCCCCAGGCCCCGAGCGGCCAGCAGGCCGGCGATCTCCTCGCCGATGCCGGAAGATGCTCCGGTCACCAGACACGTGCGGTCAGACTGGGGGGCAGGCAGGCTCATGGGATACGAGCGTACGCCCCGACACTGGTGCGGTGTTCGCCCGGGGTCAGCGGGCGGGACCGAGATGGTCGACGGGACGCTCCTCGATCCGCTTCAGGTGCAGTACCCGGCGGGCGATCCTCCACTCCGAGGCATCGCGTCGGTATTCGTCCTCGTACTGCAGATACCAGACGACGTCGATGCCCGGATCGTGAGGGCGGGCGGGGCCCGACGCGTCCGGGAGGGAGCGCAGGTGGTGGGCCACCCCAGTAACCGTTGCGGTGCCCGTCTCCCCCTCGACCGCATAGACCGCCGGCCCGACCCGGTGATGCGTGGCGTGGTAGCGGGCCAATCCTGACGGGATCCGCTCCAGCGCCGCTGGTCCCGCACGGCAGATGGTCGGCGCACGGTCTCCGGCCAGGTCGGGGACCCACAGCTCGCCGTCAGTGGTGAAGAGCGCCGCGAACGCGACCCCGTCGAGCGAGTCGACCGCCGCCGCGTACCCCATCGACAGTTGGCGGAAGGCGGCGGAGTCCATCATCGTGGGGCGGCAAGACCGAACCGGGTGGCGAAGGCTGACACTTCTTCGGCCAGGCCGTCAAGGTCCTCACTCATCGACGTGGACAGCAGCATCCGGTCAACTCCCGCCGCTTCGGCTGCGGCCACATCTTCCTCGGTGGTCGTGGGGAGATAGCCCGACACCGAGATCTCGATCGCCTCGGGATCGCGCCCGGCGTCGACTGCCGACTGGCGCACCTGCTCCAGACGTAAGGCAAGGTCCTCGGGCGACAGT
>CAININ010000075.1 GCA_903849265.1 uncultured Acidimicrobiaceae bacterium | reverse complement strand
TTCGACGGATCGACGGCGGTGGCATCGCTACAGGTGGCAAAGGGCAAAGGCAAGGTGGTCCTGACATTCACCAAGGGAGCGCATGTGCTGCGGGCCGTGTACGCCGGCAGCGGCACCGTCCTGGCCGGGCAGAGCGCGCTCATCACCGTGACCGCCACCTGAGGAATCCAGGGCGAAACCCTGGATTCGGAGGTGTCCCAGCAGGAGATGGCAGCGGCTCGGGGGCCCGGATGGCAAGGCCGGATCGAGGCCGTGCGAACCGGGCGCCGGAGTTGTTACTATCTGGATAGGGGAAATTATCCACCCCGCCAGACGATCAGGAGTGCCATGACGACCACCGATCTCGATCTCGGGAAGTACAAGCTTGGATGGTCCGACGAAGAGGACTACGTCTTCAAGCCCAAGAAGGGGCTGAACGAGTCGATCGTGCGCGAGATGTCGGCCATGAAGAAAGAGCCCGAATGGATGCGGGACTTCCGTCTCCGGGCCTTGCAGCGCTTTGAGAAGCGTCCGATGGCCGAGTGGTTCGCCGTCAATATGCCCGACCTCGACTTCGACGACATCTACTACTACATCAAGCCGACCGGCGGGCAGGTGGACAAGTGGGAGGACCTCCCCGATGCCATCAAGAACACCTACGAGAAGCTGGGGATTCCGGAGGCGGAGCGGAAGTACCTCGCCGGCGTCACCGCCCAGTACGAGTCCGAGGTCGTGTTCCACCGCAACCGCGAGGACCTTGAGGAGCTCGGTGTCATCTTCTGCGACATGGATACCGCGATCCGTGAGCATCCAGATCTGGTCCGTAAGTACTTCGGGACGATCATTCCGCCCAACGACAACAAGTTCGCCGCCCTCAACTCGGCGGTGTGGTCGGGCGGCTCGTTCATCTACGTGCCCCCCAATGTCATCGTCGATCAGCCCCTGCAGGCCTACTTCCGGATCAATGCCGAGAACATGGGCCAGTTCGAACGCACGCTGATCATCGCTGACGTCGGTGCCCAGGTGCACTACATCGAAGGATGCTCCGCTCCGGTGTACACGACCGACTCCCTGCACTCCGCAGTGGTTGAGCTCGTTGCGCTCGAAGGGTCGAGGATCACGTACACGACCATCCAGAACTGGTCGAACAACGTCTACAACCTGGTCACCAAGCGGGCACGGGCCGAGGCCGAGGCACACGTCGAGTGGATCGACGGAAACATCGGGTCCCGGCTCACGATGAAGTACCCGAGCGTCTACCTCATGGGCCCCAAGGCCTCTGGCGAAGTGCTGTCGGTCGCTTATGCCGGAGCTGGCCAGCACCAAGACGCTGGAGCGAAGATGGTCCATGCCGCACCCGAGACGACCTCGACCATCGTGTCGAAGTCGATCTCCAAGGATGCGGGCATCACCACCTACCGGGGCCTGGTCCGCGTCGACGAGGGCGCCAAGAACGCCAAGAGCTTCGTCCGGTGCGATGCGCTGCTCCTCGATGACATCTCGGTCTCCGAAACGAAGCCCTACATGGAGGTGGCAGAGCGCGATGCTCGGATCGGTCACGAGGCGACCGTTTCGAAGGTCGGCGACGACCAACTCTTCTACCTGATGAGCCGCGGGCTGTCCGAGACCCAGGCCATGGGCATGATCGTCAACGGATTCATCGAGCCGATCACCCGGACGCTGCCCATGGAGTACGCCGTGGAGTGGAGCCGGCTGATCGAACTGCAGATGGAAGGCTCCATCGGTTGATACCGGCCAAGGTCGTGATTCGCCACGGCCCCGCCCGCGGCAGAATGGGCAAACACACGACGAGGGAGTCCCAATGCCGATGCGTGAAGAGTGCAAGAACTTCCAGAGCCGGACCTACGACTCAGGTGAGGTTGCCCGGTTCTGCGTCCTAGACCTCGCCCCCGAGGCCCCTTGGAAGTGCCCGGACGACTGTCCGTCCTATGCCCCGCGGTTGGCTGATGTGGGATGGGCACACGGTTCGTTGGTCGAGCCGGCGCTCGAGCCGATGCCTGACGTTCCCGGGGATGAGGCTGCCGCGCTACTCGATCAAGCGGAGGACATCGTGAACGCCGTCGCCCCCGACCTGTTGGCCGAGGCGCGTGCACGCGACGAGGCGTCGGACCCGGGCTTCAAACGCAAGCGCTGGTGGCGCAGGAGCTAATCGTACGGACCGGTCGTGTCGGCGGCCGTGCGGTGGGAAGCAGGCCGCTAGTGGGTGACCGATCAACCGGACAATGCCCCTTGAACTTCTCTTGTCGCTGCGAGTAAGATGATCGTATGAGCATCAGTAGTACGAGGCGATGAGCAGCCCGAAAGTACGCCTGACGGTCACGGTCGACCCGGACCTCGTCGACGTCGGCAACTCGGCGGTGGCAGACGGATTGGCTGAGTCGATGAGCGCTTGGGTGAACACGGCGCTGGCCGAGCGAGTGGTCAAAGAACGCCGTCTCGCAGCGCTGGCTGCGGCTGTGGCCGCATTCGAGGCGGAGTTCGGAGTGATCACTGAAGAAGAGATAGCGGCGCAGGCTCGCCTGGACCGGAGCACGGCCGACGTCGTCCGTGGTCCCCAGCGGCGTTCATCGGCGAGGAAGATTGCGTCGCGGTGATGCTTGTCTTCGACGCAGGCGGACTGATCGCTATCGAGCGAGGCGAGCGTGCGAGCTGGGTTCGGCTCAAGGGTGTGCTGGCTCGGGAAGAGATTCCGATCACCAACGCTGCCGTATTGGGACAGGTGTGGCGGGGGCGGGCGGCGCAGGCCAGGCTGGCCTCGGCGGTGGCCGGCATGGAGGTCCGTGCGGTCGATGAGCCCGTGGGTAGGGCGGCAGGCAGATTGCTCGCCCGTGCTGGCCTGAGCGATGTAGTGGATGCATCAATTGTGCTTCTTGCCGATGACGGCGACGAGATCGTCACGACTGACGAGTCCGACCTGCGAGTTCTGGCAGAAGCTCTTGGCCGGTACATCGAACTGGTCCGGCCCTAGCGGCTCCTGACTCGGCCTCGGGCCAGCCGGCAGCGGTGCATGCTCCAGGAGTTGCCCTAGCCTGAACCGACCGAGCGACCGGCGCTCGGTGGATCGGTCGGAGCAGATGTCCATCATCACGGGGGCCGGCATGACCCCGTCGGGGGAGCCCTCATCACCGGACATCCGGGTTGGGATGGCGACGGTTGCCGCGGTAGGAGCCAGCCTGGTGGGACTCGGGCTGGCCCGGTATTCCTATGCCCCACTGCAGCCGGCCCTGGTGGCAGCAGGCTGGTTCACCAAAGGCGGTGCCGCGCTGCTGGCGGCCGCCAACCTCGGCGGCTACTTCTTCGGCGCCCTACTGGGGGCCGGTCTGGCGAAGAGGATCTCCTCGACGGTGCTTCTTCGGGGAGCAATGCTGGTTACGGCGCTGTCGTTCCTGGCCTGTGCCGACCGCTCGTTGCCGTTTTCCTGGTTCTTCGTCTGGAGAGCGGCGTCGGGGTTCACCGGGGGCCTGATCATGGTGGTGGCCACCACCACCGTCTTGGCTCATGTGGAACCGGCCAAGCGGGGGTTCGTCAGCCAGATGTCGTTGTTCGGGCTGAGCCTGGGCGTCGTGTGCGCCGGAGCGGTGGTGCCTTTGGTGCTCCATCGGGGCCTGACCGCAGCGTGGATTGTCTTGGGTGTGCTGGCCCTTGTGCTGACCGCAGCCACCTGGAGCATCTGGCCGCCGCACACACCCCATATCCCGCACGCCGCCCGTGCTGGCCGTGATCACGGGCACCCGCACGAGCACGAAACAGGAAGCGTGCACCTCTTCTACATCCAGTACGGATTGGCGGCGTTCGCCTTCATGCCGCACATGATCTTCCTCGTCGACTACATCGCCCGGGATCTCGGACGTGGCCTGTCGACGGGCTCGCACTTCTATCTGGTCTTTGCCGCCGGCTCCGTGGTCGGCCCGTTCCTGCTCGGCTACGTCAGCGCCCGCATCGGCATCCGTCCCACGTTGCGGGTGGGGCTGCCGATCCTGGGGGTGGCCGTACTGCTGCCCCTGCTGTCGACCTCGGTCCTGTCGCTGGCCGCGTCGTGTTTCTTGGCCGGCCTGTGCATGCCGGGGCTGGTGTCGACTTTCTTGGCCCGGTCCCAAGAGCTGGCCGAAGGCGACCTGCACCGGCACCGGGTGATCTGGGGTCGGGCGACCGCCACCATCGCCGTGTGGCAGGCGGTGGACGCCTTCGTGATGGCGTACTTGATCAGCCGGACGCAGGCGGCTTACACCGTCCTCTTCGTCGTAGCGGTGGCATCTGCCGCCCTAGCCTTCGCACTCGACTTCGTGCCGGCGGGCAGACGGACAACCAGGGTCGCCGCTGGCGCCCGGTAAGCGCAGATCCCGAGGAGGGGTTAGTTCCCGGTGAAGGTGGCCGGACGCTTCTCCATGAAGGCGGTCATAGCCTCGGTCAGATCGTCCGAGGCGAGGAACGCCG
>CAININ010000074.1 GCA_903849265.1 uncultured Acidimicrobiaceae bacterium | reverse complement strand
GCAGTGGCCTGAGCCGATTTCGGCTTGGCTGCCGCGGGCCTGCGATTCCGTGATCTTGCGGTAACACCGTGATGTGACGGCGTGTACCAGGCGTCAGATCCGGAACAGCCTCCATGGCCAGTATCTGAGTTTTGTTGACACTCTGCTGGCCCTGACCTGTGGGCGCAGCAGCGTCGTCCGGGCCCGTATGCCCGTGAACCGGACTTCTTGGTAACGTCCCGCGACCCAACCCTGTTCGACGGATGAAGACTGGAGAATCCGCAGGGGCAGGGTCCGCAGGCGGTCGGAACTTCGATCTCCGCCGAGCCATGGTGTAACCATTGGTTGCTTGGTAGGATTCCTGCATTCGGGAGCAGTACGGGGCCACCGGGGGGTGACGTGAGAGTTCGCAAGACGGGCATGTCTGCAAGGGCCGCACTGTTGGTGGCGGTCCTAGGTGCGTCTGGTATCTCTCAGGTGGTGCTGCAGGAGCCCGCAGGTGCCGCCGCGGCGGACTCCCAGTTGGGTGCCATGGCGAAGTTCATTGGCCAACAGCCCGTCTCGACTTTCTCCCCTGCGACCGCTGCCTCTCGTTCCTTCCTCAAGACCAAGCTCACGCTGGCGAAGGCTCAGGTTCTGGTGAGTGGCTGCGGCGACGCCATCAGCCTGATTCAAATTGTCGAGGGAGCCATAACCAGCGCCAACGCAACCGTCAGAATCGTCGGGGCCACTGCCCCCATGATCCTGAACCAGATGCTCAACCTTGAGGCCGCCGTCAGGGGCACGCAGACCTCGCACACCTGTGGGCCCGGCACAGCCGGGAGCGTTGCGGCTCCAAGCACGGTGGAGACCAAGGTCGTCGGAGCCGACCTTGGTCACGTGACGTTCTCGCTATTACTTCCGGATACGCAGTTCGGACCCCCTGGGTTCACTGCGGATCAGGCGTACATTGCAGTGACTGCCCCCGGGGCGGGGAGAGCGGCTGGCCTGGGTCTCGGCCAGCCGGACCTTCCGGCGGCCCCATTGCTCGTCGCGATTCCTCAGGGGACGTTCCCACGGGTCTCGATCACCAGTTCAACGAGTTACACGATGACGCTGCCGCATCCCGTCGCTCCTCTCGAGAGCTCGGATCCGGCTGCGATCACCGACGGATCATCACTCCCCACCAACACCTCGACCTTCGTCTTGGACCAGCAGGCCTATGCGTCGGCCGAGGCGATGCCGACGCTCGTAGCTGACCCTCCGACCACAAGCCAACGCGGGCTCGAACTGACTTCCATCTCGGTGCCGATGGTGCGCTACACGCCATCCTTGAGGCAGGTCGAGGTGCTGAAGACCGCCACGGTGGAGGTGACGTTCTGCGGTACTGCGGCTCCAGGTGACTGCGCGCCCAACGGGCAGAGCCAGACCGGCGGACCGGCGGACTCGGCGGCGACGTTCGGGGACAGCTCCCTCACAGATGCGAGCAACGCCGCCTTTGTCAACCTGTGGCAGTCCGAGGTGGCCAACTGGTCGCAGGTCTCGGCGGCGAATCTCCCGGTAACTGCCCCCCTCGCCAACTGCGGCGAGCAGATGATGCTGATCACCCCTAGCTATTGGAAGGCGAGCGCCGTCACGTACGCCGCTGACCGCACTGCCCATGGCGTCGTCACCAAGGTGTTCTCCACGGACGACATCGGTGCCACGACGGGGAGTATCCATGACGCTATCGCTGCGGAGATGACCGCACCCTGCAGGACGAAGCCCTCCTTCGTGCTCCTCTTTGGCAGGACGGAGTTCATCCCTACATTCGAGGTCACCCTCCCCTATAGCTACTGGGAAATAGGGAATCCGCCAGCGGGGGGATGTCCGGGCGGGGCGCCGGTGGCCTCGGATCAGCCCTATGGATTCATCCACCAATGGGGCAGCGTTGATCCCTCTGCGCCGGGCCTGCCAGACAGCGATTGCAGAACTCAGGCCGATCTGCATCCCGATCTGTTCATTGGTCGTCTAATTACACCTACTCCTGTCCTCTACGTGATGGAGGACTACATTGACGCGCCGCCGAAGGTCGCCTCGCTCTACAAGAGGGTCACGGGTGCGCAGAAGTTCGAATCGGCCATCAGCAATATGGCAGCCAGCGATGCCAACACGTTCTGCGCCGACCCCAACAATGCGGCGACTACTGCTACGGCTATCCATCCGTTCATCGAGAGTTCCGAGTTTGTCGGCATGCTCGCCGGTGCCGCCGGCAAGTCCTTCAACCGCGTGAGCGTGGCCGATACCTGCCCGGGTGTCCGTCCGACCACTAACTCCGACGGGTTCCCTTTGCCAGCTCCGCTGCTCCTGCCTGCTGCCTGGTCGACGAACTCGGCGTCGACCGCTCTGATCGTCGGGGCAGTGACGCCTGGGAGTTCCATCATCTGGCATGCCGACCATGGCTATACGGACGCTTCGGGATGGGCATCGCCAGCGCTTAGGGCGGCCGACTTAACGTACAATGCGTTGGTCGCAAGAGGCGGACTGCCCCCGGTACTGTGGAGTTCCGACTGCGACAGTGGGAAGTTCGATGGCGGAGGTGGGTTCGCCAACGTCGTCCAGGTCACACCGTTTTCGTCCTTCAACCAGGCGGCCGAAAATGCGGGAGCCATCGCTCACATCGGTGCCTCACGGGAGAGCCCAATCACCGAGAGCGGTGTCCTGCTCGAGTCCATGGGACGAGCACTGTTCCCTGAGGTCGGCAACGTGTGGAAGGTCGTGTTCGGGGTCCCGATGTCGAAGCCGGTAGAGCAGCTTGGCCCGCTGCTGGAGGCTTCGAAACTCGACCTGGACACCAGGTCGCCGTCAAGTTGGGGCGGCCCGTTGGTCCGCCTCGAGTACAACCTCTTCGGTGACCCCTCGATGTCGATCCAGCGAGATGTGCCCAAGGTCGTCTCCCAGAAGAAGTTCGTCGTCGCGCTGTCGGACGCCGCCTCCGGGCAGTCGTCGGTGTCCGTCTCGACGACTGCCAAGTTGCCCGCCAACTCCACCCAAGTGGTGCAGGCCTGGAAGGACGGCGTGCTCTTGGCGAGTGCCTATCTCAACCCGACCACGGGAGCGGCGATCCTGAGTGATGAACTCGACGGGGTCCATCCCTTCAACGGGGCCACCTTCACCCTCGTCGGCGACGGAGTCGTCCCCGTCACGAAGGTGATCGCTGGACTCTGAGTTGTTGTGATGGCATTGCGGCTCGGCGGCTGTCTACCCTCATCGGAAGCAGCCACACTGAGCCGCTGTAAGCGCCGGCCGCTCACATGCTCTGACTGGTGCGCCCCCTGGGATTCGAACCCAGAACCTGCGGATTAAGAGTCCGTTGCTCTGCCATTGAGCTAGAGGCGCCTGCTGCTGAAACCTACGGTAGTTCCCCGAGGGACACAGATGAGTCGTCTGCGTCCCCAGGGACTGAGGGTGACCGACGGGGTTCGAACCCGCGGCCTCCGGGATCACAACCCGGCGCTCTGACCAACTGAGCTACGGCCACCAAGGAGCCTCTAGTGTGGCACATGCCGATGGTGGTCCG
>CAININ010000073.1 GCA_903849265.1 uncultured Acidimicrobiaceae bacterium | reverse complement strand
TGGACCCCTTCGTCCACGACATGCACACATCGAGCGGCCTGCTCGACGAGATCATCGCCTCGGAGCTCACCTTGGAAGAGGCCGGTCGGATCACCCTCGAGTTCATCCGCGCCCACATCCCCAAGCCCCGCACGGTTCCCCTGGCCGGTAACTCCATCGGAACCGACCGCCGGTTCCTGGCGGCCTACCTCCCTGACATCGAGGAGTACCTCCACTACCGCTCGATCGACGTCTCGACCATCAAAGAGCTGGCCGGTCGGTGGTATCCAGCAGCCATGGCCGCGGCACCCCGCAAGTCCGGCGGGCACCGGGCCTTGGACGACATCCGCGAATCACTGGCCGAGCTGGCGTACTACCGCTCGAGCGTATTCCGCGACCCATCGACGCCCTAGCGTCATCCGGCTCGCACGACGACCTGACCTACGAGCGTAAGGAGCGGTAATGGCCGAGTCCAGCGACCACACACCCGACGACGAGGGCGCTGCCCCCGTTCCGACGAGGGCAGAAGCCCGGGCGATCCTGACCGCGCCCGGCGCCCCCTTCGAGATGGAGGAGATCGTCGTCCGCGGCATTCCACTGCGAGCATGGAAGACGGCTCCAGCCAGCCTGCGGGCGGTGTTCGAGCAGTCCATCCTCCACGGCGACAAGACCTTCCTCGTCTACGAGGACGAACGAGTCACCTTCGACGAGTGCTTCCGCACCGTGGCAACACTGGGGCGTCAGTTGGTCGAGCGCTTCGGCGTGCAGCCCGGCGACCGGGTGGCCATCGTCATGCGCAACCTCCCCGAGTGGGTCATGGCCTTCTGGGCCACCATCACCGTCGGCGCCATCGCCGTGCCCCTCAACGCCTGGTGGACGGGTGAAGAACTCGCCTACGGGCTCGCCGACTCCGGTACCAAGGTGGCCTTCGTCGACGAGGAGCGCCAGGGACGGATCTCTCACCATCTGGCCGACATCCCCGGGCTCGAGGCCATGATCGTGACCTGTGAGGAGCACGACCCCGACAGCGGCGGCCGGCGCCCGGCTGTCGGCTGCCTCCTCGACCGGGTCGGCAACAAGCCACTGCCGGTGGTGCCATTCGCCGAAGCACTCGGCCCCGTCGCGGACGATGCCACATTGGTCGACGTCAGTGTCGACTCCGACGACGACGCGACCATCTTCTACACGTCGGGCACCACCGGTCGGCCCAAGGGCGCAGTCGGAACCCACCGCAACAGCGTGTCCAACCTGATGAACCTGTTCTTCGTCGCCACCATGGGCGGCATGCGGCGCACTGCCGCCCAAGCCGCGGCGTCGCCCAGTGTGCAGAACTCCAACCTCTTGTCGGTGCCGCTCTTCCATGCCACCGGATGCCACGCCCTGCTGGTCACCAACACTTCGGCCGGCGGGAAGATCGTGATGATGCATCACTTCGACCCCGAACGTGCCCTCGAGCTCATCGAGCGCGAACGGATCACCGTCTTCGGCGGCGTGCCCGCCATGGTCATGCAGGTCATCGACTCGCCCGAGTTCGCCTCCCGAGACACGTCCTCGGTCCAGTCCATCTCCTACGGCGGCGCCCCGTGCCCGCCCGACCTGGTGCGACGGATCAAGCAGCACTTCCCCACCGGGGCGCCCGGCAACGGCTACGGCCTGACCGAGACATCGGCCATGACGACCATGAACGCTGGCGACGACTACGTGCGCAAGCCGAACAGTGTGGGCCCGCCGGCCCCGATCTGCGACGTCGCCGTGGTTCCCGAGGAGTGGGAGGGCGAGGAGCCGCCGGCAGACCAGCCAGCCGACCCCGACCGCATCGGCGAGCTCTGGATCAGGGGGCCGAACGTGGTGCGCGGCTATTGGAACCGACCCGACGCGACGTCTGCAGCGTTCACCCGCGGCTGGCTGCACACCGGTGACGTGGCCAAGATCGACGAGGAGGGGTTCGTCCACATCGTCGACCGGGCCAAGGACATGATCATCCGGGGCGGCGAGAACGTCTACTGCGTCGAGATCGAGGCGGCCCTGCACGAGCACCCGGCCGTGGCCGACTGCGCTGTCATCGGCGTGCCCCACCCCGTCCTGAGCGAAGAGGTCGGTGCGGTCATCGTGCTGCGTCCGGGCATGGATGTAGGGGCCGACGAACTGTCGCGGCACGTGCGCGAACGGCTGGCGGCGTACAACGTCCCCTCGCGCTACTGGTTCCGGGGCGAGGCACTCCCCCGCAACCCGGCGGGCAAGATCTTGAAGCGCGAGCTGCGCACCGAGCTGCTCGGGGACGCGCCCATCTTCTGAGCGTCGTCGGACGGTAGGACCTTCTCCTCTACGCAGGTCGGACAAGCGGCTGCAGACTCGCAGAAGCGCACGGTCGGAGACAGGCGGCGCGGGCCCGGTGCGGTGGCAGGCGAACTGCACGGGCCCCGTGGGTCAGAGCATGAAGGCGGGTTCCTCTATGGCCAAGCAGTTCAGCGGCAAGATCTCGGTCGACATCCGAGATGCAGAACCGGACTGGGGCCCGTATCTGGCGCCCTCCGCCCCGGATGGTTCTCCCAACGTCCTGATCATCGCTTGGGACGACCTGGGCTACGCCACCATGGATAGCTTCGGTGGCCCCGTCGAGTGTCCGAACATGGCCCGCATAGCCGCCCGCGGGGTGACATTCGCCAACTTCCACACCACCGCGCTGTGCTCGCCCACCCGTGCATCGCTGCTCACTGGCCGCAACGCCACCTCGAACGGGATGGCCACCATCGCCGAGTTCGCCTCGGGATTCCCGGGCATCTCCACCCGAATCCCGTTCGAAAACGGATTCGTCTCCGAGGTCCTCGCCGGCGAGGGCTACAACACCTACTGCGTGGGCAAGTGGCACCTCACGCCGGGCGAGGAGTGCAACCTTGCCGCCTACAAGGGTCGGTGGCCCTTGGGCCGGGGATTCGAGCGCTTCTACGGCTGGCTCGGAGGGGAGACCAACTCCTACTTTCCTGACCTGGTCTACGACAACCATCCCGTGGAGCCGCCCGGGCGACCCGAAGACGGCTACCACCTCGCCGACGACATGGCGGACAAAGCAGTCGAGTTCATCCGGGACGCCAAGGTGATCGATCCGGACAAGCCCTTCTTCATGTACCTGGCCCCTCAGGCCGGCCACGCCCCCCATCTGGTCCCGCTCGAGTGGGCCGACCGCTACAAGGGGGTGTTCGATGACGGTTACGAAGCCATCCGTTCTGGCATCCTGCAGCGCCAGATCGCCCTCGGCCTGCTGCCGGAGGGAACGGAGCTCAGCCCGATCAACCCCCACGGCGAGCCGGGTAGGACTGGTCCCGACGGGCAACCGTGGCCGCTGCTCGACACGGTTCGACCGTGGGACACGTTGACCGCCGACGAACAGAAGCTGTTCACCCGGATGGCCGAGGTGTTCGCCGGCTACATCTCCTACAACGACGACCGGCTCGGGAGGGTGCTCGACTTCCTGGAGGAGTCCGGACAGCTGGACAACACCCTGATCATCGTGGTGTCCGACAACGGCGCCAGCGGCGAGGGCGGGCCGAACGGGAGCTTCAACGAGTGGCGGTTCTTCAACGGTGTGCCGGACACCACGGCGACGACCATGCCCCACATCGACGAACTCGGCACCCCGGCGTCCAACAACCACTACAACACCGGCTGGGCATGGGCCCTCGACACACCGTTCCCTTACTGGAAGCGCTGGGCCGGTGCGGAGGGCGGCGTGGCCGACATGTGCCTGATCTCATGGCCCGCCCGTATCGCGGCGTCCACCGAACCACGCCAGCAGTACGTCCACGCCGTCGACCTGGTCCCGACCATCTACGACCTCCTGGGCATCGAACCGCCGGAAACGATCAACGGCTATCTGCAGAGTCCCATCGAGGGCGAGAGCTTTGCCGCCGCGCTGACCGATCCGTCCGTCCCCGGAAAGAGCACGCAGTTCTACACGATGCTCGGTCAGCGTTCGATCTACCACGAGGGCTGGCTGGCCTCGACGGTGCACCCGCCGCTGTCGAGCTGGGGCAAGTTCGACCAGGACGAATGGGAGCTGTTCCACCTGGAAACGGACCGCTCGCAGTCGACCAACGTGGCTGGCGACCATCCGGACAAGGTAGAGGAGCTCAAGAGCCTCTGGTTCTACTACGCAGGCATCTACAACGGCCTGCCACTCGACGACCGCAACGCCTTGGAACAGGTCCTGGCCGATCGGCCGCGAGGGGGCCCAGTCCGAGATCAATACCTCTTCTATCCGAACTGCGCCGACGTCCCCGAGTCGGCTGGGCCGGCCATCCCGGGGCGCTCGTTCACCATCGCGGCTGGGGTCCGTATCGACTCCGCCGATGTCGAAGGCGTCGTCTGGGCGGCAGGGGGCGTCCCTGGCGGGCACAGCCTCTACGTCAAGGACGGACGCCTCCGCTACACCTTCAACTGGATCGGCACCGTCCTCCAGGACATCAGCTCTGAAGGGCAGCTCACTCCCGGGAGTCACGTGCTCGCAGCAGAGTTTGTCGCCGCTGGGCCCAGCACCAACCCCGACATGCCGGGCACGGAAGGGACGCTCACGCTCTACGTGGACGGTCACCAGGTCGGACAGGGTCCGCTCATCACCCAGCCCGGTTACTTCTGCCTGACTGGGGACGGCATCTGCGTCGGGCGCGACAGCGCATCAGCGGTCACGCCGGAGTACGACGCACCGTTCCCGTTCCGTGGCGGTTCCATCGATCGAGTCGTCGTCGATCTCTCCGGCGACGCCTACGTCGACCACGAGGCCCGGGTCCGGGCCTGGTTCAATATCGATTGAACGCTGGACCCTCGGCCGGGCCCGTTGATTACGTAGCCAGGACGATGACCACTGTCTGCACGGCGATCTTGCCATCGCGCACGATGAGGGTGTCCGAGCCCATGGTGATCCCGTCGGCCGTCCAGGTCACGAAGTGGGTGTCCCCTTCAGTGAACGCTGCGGTCTCGACAAAACCAGGCATGCCGGCCGAGGCCTCGAAGATCGGACGGATGGCTTCTTTGCCTTTGAGGACGCCAGCGAGGTTGATGATGACTACCGACTCGTCGGTGTAGTCCTCCATCACCAGGTCGATGTTGCTGGCCTGCAACGCCGTCATGTGTCGTTCGACTACGGCGCTGGTCTCATCTGTGGACATCGGTCCCCTTTGGTAGGTGGGGTGCCGGACGGCCCCCTGCTCGAATGGCCCATTGTGCCTCACGTGGCACCAAGCCCGGACCAGTTGGGGGCCCTTGGCGTCGAACAACCGAGGGTGGGCGACCGCTCTGCCAAGATGGGTCCATGGGATCCGACGGCAGCAAGCCCCGCAAGAAGACACAGCACCTTCCGAAGGTGCCGAAGTACGAGGAGCCCAACCGGATGGAAGGCGCCCAGGGCGGCGTCAACTTCGGTCGCTCCGGTCACAGCTCTGACCACCACAAGAACGCCAAGCCCACCGGGTTCGGTGCCTGGGTGCTGAAGGTCCTCGGAAAGAAGTAGCGCCACGGTGGGAAACCCGTTACCGGGACCCGCTACGACCAGGGCGCCACTCCCCGCCACTGCCCGCCACTGCCCGCCAACTCCCTCGCTACCCGTCGCTGCCCGCCGCTGCCCGCAGCTAGGACCGGCTCAGCAGTTCCCGGGAACGCTCGACGTCACGGCCCATCTGGGTCACGAGCTCGTCGACCGAGTCAAAGGCCAACTCGTCGCGGAGCCGGTGGACGAACGACAGCCGGGCCGACTCGCCGTAGAGGTCACCGGTGAAGTCCAACAGATACGCCTCGACCAACAGCTCCCCGTCCGCCCCGTAAAAGGTCGGACGACGCCCCACCGAGACTGCTGCCATGTGGAGCGAGCCGTCGGGGCGCTCATACCAGCCGGCATAGATACCTGGTGCTGGCAGGCAGATCTCTCCGGGAATGGACAGGTTGGCCGTTGGGAACCCCAGTTCGGCTCCGCCCCGCTTATCGCCGGACACGACTGGTCCCCGCACCTGGTGGGGGCGGCCCAAGAGCACGGCGGCCGCCTCGACGTCTCCTCCGCTGACCAGGGTGCGAACCCGGGTCGACGACACTGCCGGGGATCCGTCGCCCTCGTCGGTGCCGGCCGACGCCAACGCGACCCCGTCGACCTCGAACCCGGCGACTGCGCCCATCTCCGTCAACAGTGCGACGTTCCCTTTTCGGCCATGACCGAAATGGAAGTCCTCCCCCACCACCACGAGTCGAGCATCGAGCCCTTCGACCAGCTCCCTGGTGACGAATTCTTCTGCCGACTCGTTGGCCCGCTCCTCGTCGAAGTGGATCACCACCGTGCGATCGACCCCGGCGGATGCCAGCAGTTCGAGCTTCTGGTCGAGGTCGCACAGCAGCAGCGGAGCAGACTCAGGACGAACCACTGCGGCGGGGTGCCGATCGAACGTCACCACCACGGTGGCCAGTCCGCTCTCCTCGGCCCGAGACCGAAGTTCGGCAAGTAGGGCACGATGCCCGAGATGCACGCCGTCATAGGCGCCGATGGTCACAGCCGAGCCGCCGGCGGGCGGTCCCATAGCCGTGCTGTCGGTGACGATCTCCACAATCGTGCAGGTTACTGCCGTACCGGAGTCAGCCCGGCGGCACACATAGCCAGCACTCAGCCGGCCGACTCGATGACCACGGCGGGCTTGATCCGGTCCGTCTCTGTCGCCTCGTAGACGGCCAGCAGGTGATGGGCGTCGTCGACCAAGCCCCAAGGGCCGTCTCCGGACACACCGAGAGGCACCCGGTCGAGCGGCAGGCCTCGGGCCACCAGCTTCTGGGCGTCGATCGGCACCACGACCTGGTCCAGGTCGCGCATGGCCTGAGCGGGGCTCAGCACGACGGCAAGGGTGAGTTCGTCGACGAGCCGAGCATCCTCGGTTCCGAACGACCCGATCCGCGTGCGTCGAAGATTGCGGAGGTGCGCACCGCCACCCAATGCGGCGCCGAGGTCGGCAGCCAGGACGCGGACGTAGGTACCCGATGAGCACACGACCTCGATGCGGAACACTCCCGGTGTCATTCCCGGCATGACGTCGTATCGGTAGACACTGACGGGCCGGGCCGCCCGCTCGACCTCGATCCCCTCTCGGGCCAAGGCGTGCAGGCGCTTGCCGCCGACTTTGAGCGCCGAGACCATCGGTGGGATCTGCATGATGTCGCCCGTGAGAGTGAGCGCCGCTTCTCTGACGGAGGCCAGCGAGACATCTTCCATGTCCCAGGTCCCGGTCACCTCACCCGAGGAGTCAAGGGTGGACGTCGCCGTGCCGAGCACAACTTCTGCTTCATAGGTCTTTGGCAGTGCGGTCAAGAACCGCATGAGCCGAGTGGCGCGTCCGAGGCCGACCAACAGGATCCCGGTGGCATCCGGGTCGAGGGTGCCGGCGTGGCCGACCCGCTTCTGCCCGAAGATCCGCCTGCACCGGGCCACCACGTCGTGGGAGGTCCAGCCAGCTTCCTTGTCCACTACCACCAGCCCGTTGATCTGGTCCACCGCAGCCGGGCTCACAGAGTCCCTTCACCCCGGCGGGCATCGTCCCGATGGATCTTCTGGATCAGATCCTCGATCCGGTTTCCGGCGATGACCGCCGGGTCCTGGACGAACTTCAGCAACGGGGTGCGATGCAGTTTGGTCTGGCGGGCCACGACCTTTTGGACCTGGACCCGACGGTGATCGAGGGCCGCCGCGGCATCCTCGGACAGCGAGCTCAGATAGACGATCGCTTCGCGTAGGTCAGTGGTGGACTCCACCGAGGTCACCGTCACCATACGCAGACGCTCGTCCGCATCGGCCAAGCGCTCGAGCTCCTCGGCCACCACTTGGCGCAGCACCTGGTTGACCCGCAGTGTGCGGGAGTAGGGGGCAACGCCCCGATTGTCCTGACGACGTGCCACTGGTCCTCCGGTCCGTCCACGACATCCCTGGCGTGCCGCACCCTCCCCGTGGCGGGGAGGGCCAGCGGGCACGCTCAGGTGCGGGGGATCTCCCGCTCGTCGTAGGTCTCGATGATGTCCCCGTCTTTGAGGTCCTGATAGTCCGAGAGCCCGATACCGCACTCGAACCCGGCGGCCACCTCACGGGCGTCCTCCTTGAACCGACGCAACGAGGTGACGGCACCCTTCCAGATGACCACACCCTCGCGAAGGAATCGCACCTTGGAACCTCGGGTGATCTGGCCTTCCCGGACGTAGCAACCGGCGATGGCGCCGATCTTGGGGACCCGGAAGATCGCACGCACTTCGGCCTCACCGGTGACAATCTCTTCGTAGACCGGGGACAGCATGCCGAGCATGGCCGCCTCGAGGTCCTCGAGGAGCTTGTAGATGATCTCGTAGGTCCGGATCTCCACATCGGCCTTGACCGCCATCTCACGCGACCGGCGGTCAGGCCGGACGTTGAAGCCGATGATCGTGGCAGCAGATGCCTGAGCCAGCTCTACGTCCGACTCAGTGATCCCGCCCACACCACGGTGGACGAAGCTGAGCTTGACGTCGTCACGCTCGAGCTTGCGAAGGCTCTCGGTGACGGCCTCGAGCGACCCGCGCACGTCGGCCTTGAGGATCAGGTTCAGCGTGGCAGTCTCGCCCCGCTGGATCTGCTCGAACAGGTCCTCGAGCTTGGCTCCACCCAGTGCGGAGGCCGCTGCAGGCACATGACTTGCCACCCGGTAGCGGTGGGCACGAGCCTCACCGATGGTGCGGGCCTGGGCCAACTCGGGGGTCACGCGGACCTCGTCACCAGCTTCGGGCGGCTCGGAAAAGCCGAGCACCTGCACCGGCGTCGAAGGCGGCGCTTCCTTGATCTGGTTCCCGTGGTCGTCGACCAGGGCCTTGACCTTGCCCCAGGCGGCGCCGGCCACGATCGGGTCGCCGACACGCAAGGTGCCCCGCTCCACGATGATCGATGCCACAGGACCGCGGCCGATCTCGAGCTCGGCCTCGAGGACGAAGCCCCGGGCCCGGCCCTCAGGCGATGCCTGGAGCTCCTCGATCTCGGCAACCAGGACGACCTGCTCGAGCAGGTCTTCGATTCCCAGGTTCTGCAGTGCCGACACCTCGACGGCGATGGTGTCGCCACCCCAGGCCTCGGGCACGAGACCGTGCTCCGACAGCTGCTGCAGTACTCGGTTCGGGTCGGCCTGCTCACGGTCGATCTTGTTGACCGCCACGATGATCGGGACGTCGGCTGCCTTGGCGTGGTTGATGGCTTCGATGGTCTGCGGCATCACGCCGTCGTCGGCCGCCACCACCAAGATGACGATGTCGGTCACCTCGGCACCACGGGCACGCATGGCCGTAAAGGCCTCGTGACCAGGGGTGTCGATGAAGGTGATCGGGTGACCTTCCCATTCGACCTGGTAGGCACCGATGTGCTGGGTGATGCCACCGGCCTCACCAGCGACGACGTTGGCGTTGCGGATCTTGTCGAGCAGCAGCGTCTTGCCGTGGTCGACATGTCCCATGACGGTGACGACCGGCGGACGGGGTCGCCAGTCGGACTCGTCCTCCTCGTCGTCTTCGTCGTCGAAGAACTTGGCCAGCAGTTCGGCCTCGCGCTCTTCGCCTGGGTCGACGAGGCGGACCTCGGCACCGAGCTCGGCGGCGAACAGTTCGATCATGTCGTCGGTCAGCGACTGGGTGGCCGTGACCATCTCCCCCTGCAAGAGCAGGAAGCGGACCACGTCACCGGCAGACCGGTTCAGCTTTGGGCCGAGGTCGCGAGCTGTCGAGCCGCGCTCGATGATGACCTCGGTGTCGGGCACCGGTGCCGTCGAGGGCGCGTATGCCGTGAGGGTGGTCGGCTCGAGCTCTTCGAGGTTCCGACGACGCCGACGGGGACGACGCTGGTTGGGACGGCCACGGCCGACTCCAGGTCCGCCACGCCCACCGGGACCGCCAGGGCCACCGGGGCCGCCGCCGGGGCCGCCACCAGGGCGACCTCCTGCATAGCCACCGGTCGAACCACCGGGACGTCCTCCATAGCCACCACCGGTGGCACCAGGAGGTCCACCCGTGCGGGGTGCGCCGGGACGGCTGGCGCCAGCACTCGGACCGCCGGGGCGGCCGGCGAATCCACCGGGACGCTGGGCCCCGGGAGGGGGACGCCGTCCGCCGGCCCCGGGGGGCGGAGGAATGGGCTTACCGGTGACGGAACGAGGGGGGCCACCTGGTGGCGGCGGGATCGGACGACCTGAGGCACTGGTCGGTGCATGGGCAGGCGCCGATGCCGGAGGCACCGGAGCCGCAGGGGCCTCGACGGAGGCCGCGATCGGTGCCGGTGCTACCGGGGCAGCCACATCAGGGGTGCCAGGCGCGGCCGGTGCTGCTGGCGCGGCCGCGGCGGGTGCCGAAACGGGTGCCGAAACGGGAGCCGAAGCGGGAGCCGAAGCGGGTGCCGGTGCGGGTGCAGGGGCAGGTGCCACGGGAGCAGCGGCAGCGGCCGGTGCTGCAGCCGCTGGTGCCACGGGGGCCGGAGCGGCAGGGGCCGGAGCAGGTGCTGCAGCCGCCGGGGCCACGGGAGCGGGGGCGGGGGCAGGCGCCGGAGCAGGTGTCGGCGCTGCGGCAGCCGGGGCCACGGGGGCCGGGGCAGGTGTCGGGGCAGGTGTCGCCACCGCTGGTGCTGGGCGGGGTGCTGCCGGAGCCACGCTGGGCTGCTCGGATGCAGGCCGGCTGGTCACCAGCCGAGCACCGGTCCGCTTGATCGGCGTCGATGCAGGAGCCGCCGGCGCATCGCCGGAAGATCCGTCGTCGCCTGCTGCGGCCGTCGCCGGCTCGCCCGCAGGCGCGGCCTTCTTGGCTGCGGCCTTCTTGGCTGTGGCCTTCTTGGCCGGAGCCTCAGGCTCCTCGGGCTGCACCTCGCGGCGCAATCCCTCCCTGTCGGCCTTCCGACGAGCGCGGTCTGCCTGCGCGTCCTCGATGGACGACGAATGGCTCTTGACACCCATCCCGAGGGATAGGCAGAGGTCAAGGGCCTCCTTGTTGGTCAGGCCAAGCTCAGATGCGAGCTCGTATACCCGGATTTTCTTCGACAACGGCTGTTACTGCCCTTCCATCGATGTCGTACATGCCAAAGCGCACATACGACCCTCCATCCTCGCACATCACAACACCGGACTTTCCGGACCGGTCAGGTCCGGGGCTCCGGCGGAAAACTGAGCACCCGCATGAGGTCATCGACCGCCCCTGCGCCCACATGGGCACGGAACGCCCGGTCGAATGCCCGACGCTTCTGCGCCGACTCGACGCAACCCGGCACATCCAGGCACAACCAGGCCCCACGACCCGGGAGCGTGCGCCCCGTGGCCAAGGTCCCGTCGCCGAGACGCACCACCCGCACCATCGTGTCCGCCGGAAGCTTCCGGCGGCACCCGATGCAGGTCCGCTGAGGGGCTATGCCGGACCCTCCTCGGCGGGAGTTCCGCCGTCGGAAGGCTCCGTGGCGCCATCGGCGGCCTCCGGTGCCTCGGGTGCGTCCTCGATCAGCTCGCCGGCCTCTTCGACAGCGACGACCTCGTCGACAGAGTCGGTCTCCTCGGCGGTTACGCCCTCGGCGACCACCGTCTCTTCCGCTCCGTCAGCGCCCTCGGCCCATTCGGTGGCCGACACGGCCGAGCCGCCCTCGGCGGGCTGCCAGACCATCTCCCCGGCCTCGTTCTGGACCCACTCGCCCTCGGCCCACTCCTCGCCGGCGTAGCCCGACTCTTCCTCGGCCAGCTGGGTCTCGCTCTTGATGTCGATCCGCCATCCGGTGAGCCGGGCGGCGAGGCGTGCGTTCTGACCCTCCTTGCCGATGGCCAGGGACAGCTGGTAGTCGCTCACGATGACCGTGGCGGTACCAGAGTCGTCGTCGAGGCGGACCTCACGCACCCGGGCCGGAGCCAAGGCGGACTGGATGAGCTCGACGGGGTCGTCCGAGTACGGGACCACATCGACGCGCTCACCACGGAGCTCGTTGGTGACCATGCGGACGCGGGAGCCTCGTGCCCCCACGCAGGCGCCGACGGGGTCGACGTTGGGGTCGTTCGACCACACGGCGATCTTTGTCCGGTGACCGGGCTCGCGGGCAGCGGCCTTGATCTCCACTGCACCCGAAGAGATCTCGGGGACTTCGAGCTCGAAGAGTCGCTTGATGAGGCCGGGATGGCTCCGGCTGACCACGATCTGAGGACCCTTGGTGGTCTTGCGGACCTCCACGATGTAAGCCTTCAGTCGGGCACCGTGCTCGTAGCGCTCATAGGAGACCTGCTCGGCCTGGGGCAGCAGCGCCTCGACCTTGCCCAGGTCAAGGAGGGTGTAGCGGTTATCGGTCTGCTGCACGATGCCGGTGACGATGTCACCCTCACGGCCTGCGTACTCCTCGTACTTGAGGTCGCGCTCGACCTCGCGGATGCGCTGGAGGATGACCTGCTTGGCCGTCTGAGCAGCGATTCGCCCGAAGTCGTTCGGGGTGTCGTCCCACTCGCGGATGACATTGCCGTCTTCGTCGAGCTCCTGGCCGTAGACACGGATCTCCCCAGAATCGGGGTCGATGGTGACCACCGCCTCCTCGGCCGCGTCCGGCATGCGCTTGTACGCAGCCACCAGGGCGTTGGCGAGGGCATCGAGCAACGTCTCGACAGAGATCCCCTTGTCCCGCGCGATCTGGCCGAGTGCGTCGA
Source organism: uncultured Acidimicrobiaceae bacterium (assembly GCA_903849265.1). Classification (GTDB taxonomy): domain Bacteria; phylum Actinomycetota; class Acidimicrobiia; order Acidimicrobiales; family RAAP-2; genus Bog-756. The sequence continues at coordinate 3,787 of CAININ010000073.1, read as the reverse complement.
GGAACTCGAAATTCGTCTTGCTCATGGGGTAGAGACCTGCTTCCTCTTCTGCGTCTTCTGCTGCGCCGATGGCTGCTCGGCGCTCTTCGTCTGACTCGGCTTTTTCTGACTCGGCTTCTTCTGACCCGGCTTGGCCTTCGGCCCGGACGGGGCGTCTTGACCTCCCCACACGAAGACCGTGCGGACAGTGTCGACATCGCTGTACGCGAGTCGCATCGGCTCGTCACCCGAACCCTCGACTGCGAGGGTGAACCCGTCCTCATCGGACGAGACGAGGATGCCGCGCAGGCGTCGATCACCGGGGACCTGGGGTCGGGTCTTGACCGTCACCGTGGCCCCGATGGCCTTGGCGAAGTGGACCGGCGTCCGCAAGGGCCGCTCGATTCCAGGGCTCGACACCTCGAGGGAGTAGCGACCAGGGATGGGGTCGAGCTCGTCGAGTAGATCGGACACCGCTCGGTTCGCATCGGTGAGCGCCTCGAGGTCCACGCCGCCTTCGCGATCCACGGACACCTGGAGCACTCCGGATTTGAACTCGACATCGACGAGCTCGAGGCCAGCGGCAGACACTGCCGGTTGGAGTACGGCGAAGAGTTCGTCGGACATCTGCGCTGCCTCCTCTCCGGTCGTCGTCGTCGGTCGCTGTACGTCTGGTACAACTGGTCCTACCGGACCGGCGACCCTTCGGTCCCGACCCATCCTGTCCACCCGGCGGAGGTGTTTCCGTCCAAAACAAAAGCGTGGGCTGGCCGCCCACGCTTCATCAGCGTCACTTCACCCCAACCGACCGGCAGAATGAAAAGTATAGCAGTGCCAGGCGTAGCGCGGTACCCCTGAGCAGGCCCTCCGCAACCGTTCCGCCACGTTGCCGCTACCCGTCGAGAGGCACGCCACCCCTCGTCCGGGTATCCGTCCAACCGGCCAAGACCCAGGTCAGGCGCCGACGACCGCTTCGACCGGACCGTTCAGATCGGCCTCGCGCTCCTCGCCGGTCGTCCGCGACCGCCACTCGACGATCCCTCGGGCCACGCCCTTGGCCCCCAGCACCAGCCGGACCGGGATCCCGAGCAGGTCGGCGTCGGCGAACTTCACCCCCGGGGAAACGTCCCGGTCGTCATAGAGGACCTCGATGCCGGCCGCCACCAGGCGCTCGTAGAGGGCATCGGCCGCCTCAGCCACCTCGGGAGCCCGTCCGGTCCCCAAAGAGGCCAGGTGGACGGCAAAGGGAGCCAGGCCGGTCGGCCAGGCCAGGCCCTTGTCGTCATGGTGCTCTTCGGCCACGACGGCCAGGAGCCGCGAGACGCCCATGCCGTAGCAGCCCATCGAAAAGATGGCCTCCGACCCGTCTTCGGCCACGAAGGACGAGCCGGTCATCACGCTGGAGTACTTGGTGCCGAGTTGGAACGTATGGGCCGCTTCGACCGAACGGACCAGGTCCACGTCCTTGCCGCAACGCGGACAGGAGTCCCCGGTCACGACCTGTGCATACGATCCCCACTCGTCGACGATGAAGTCCCGGCCGAGCAGGGCCCCGCTGATGTGGTGGTCCGCTTGGTTGGCTCCGGTGATCCAGCCGCCCGGACGGGTCACGCCCAGGTCGGCCACCACAGTGATGCCGGCGGCCTGCTGGCCCATCGGTCCGATGTACCCCTTGACCAGGGACGGATGTGCGGCGAAGTCGGCATCGTCGAACATCCGCCACCCGCTGGGCAGCCGGGCTTCGCGGTCACCGGGCAGAAGTACGAGCACAGGACGCCCGGTGTCGTCGACCACGGCCAGGCTCTTCAGGAGGTCGGCGGCGGTGATCGAGGTGTCGTCGAAGAACCCGACGACCTGATCGATACCGGGGCGCTCGGGTGTGTGATGGTCCACGACGGCCGGAGCGTCCGATGCCGGGGCGGCCGGTTCCCCGAAGCCGCCCCGGGTAGCGGCCTCGACGTTGGCGGCATATCCGCACGCTACGCACCGGACGAAGTGATCCTCTCCTACGACCGAGGGGACCATGAACTCGTGGTTCACATCGCCGCCGATGGCGCCCGACTCGGCCTCCACCGGGGAGACATCGAGGCCCATCCGGGCGAAGATCCGCAGGTAGGCGTCGTAGACGACCTTGTAGGTCGCCTGCATGGCGTCCTTGTCGACGTCGAACGAGTAGCCGTCGCACATGATGAGCTCGCGGGTGCGCAGCAGTCCGAACCGGGGCCGGGCCTCGTCGCGAAACTTGACCTGGATCTGATACACGGTGAGCGGCAGCTGGCGGTAGGAGTCGACCTCGGCTCCGACAGTGACCGTCACGACCTCTTCGTGGGTCGGCCCGAGCACGAACGATCCGCCCCGGCCTTCGACGGTCATGGCCGGTAGGGCATCACTGCCGAACAGCTCGGCACGGCCGCTCTGCTCCCAAAGCTCGCGGGGGTGCAGGGCCGGCAGCAGCAGCTCTTGGCACCCTGCGGCATCGAGCTCTTCGCGGATGATGCCCTCGATGTTGTGCAGCACCCGGAGCCCGAGCGGCAGGAAGGTGTAGACGCCCGAGGCCAGGCGGCGGATGAATCCGGCCCGCACCAGCAGCTGGTGGCTGGCCACCTCGGCGTCGGCCGGGGCCTCTCGGAGGGTACGGACCAGGAGGCGGGACATGCGCATGGGCGGAGATCCTACCGTCCTACGCATAGGCCTCCGATGAGTCCGCGAGTTCTACCGGTCACTGCACTCGCCGTTGTCGGGGTATTCGTCCTGGGGATGCACGGAATCAGCCTTCGCCCGGCAGTCACAGGGAGGGCCGCCCGGATAGGTTCCCTGCGGCCGGCCTCCATTCGGCCATGGCTCAACGGAAAGCAGCAACTCCATCTAGGGCTCGACGCCCGGTAGATGCACATTTCTTGACGTCGTCAAATTTGGTGATTGACGATCCATCTCAACGGTTCAGACTGACCGAAGAATGTTCTTTCAGAAAGGACTTCTTCCTGATCGGATTACCGCACAGGGGACAAGCAGCGGATGGTGGGTGAGTTCCATCGGTCGGTGCACCATGAGGACAATGAGGAGTTTCGAGATAATGACGAGTCAGCATTCAGGACTACAAATTGCCCGCGCCGGGATGAACAAAAGAAATTGGGTGAACCGGAGGCGTATCGTGAGCCTCTCGCTGACGACCGTCGTAGCGGCAGGAGCATTTTCCGCGATGCCCGTCCTTGCGGGAACCGCAGCGGCGGCGCCTGCAGGTAACACGCTCCTCGTGGCCGCAACGCACAGCAGTAACTCCGGGAACTGTCAAGTGCATGCCTGCGCCACCATTCAGTATGCGGTGAACCAGGCCAGCCCCGGAGACACCGTCAACGTGGGCAAGGGCACCTACCATGAGCAGGTTCAGATCACCAAAGCCATCAGTTTGGTGAGTACGCATCAAGGGACCATCATCGACGGAGCCGGTCTTGATTCGAAGGTGGGCAGCCAGTTCGGCGTGGTGCAGTTCGGGGACACCAATGGAGCGGCCTCGATTAGTGGCTTCAGGATCACCAACCCGGTGGCATCAGCCTACGACGGACAGCCGGTAGCGATCAGCGTCTACAACACGAACTCGTCGGATTCGATCACGATCAGCAATAACACCATCACCGAAGGTACTGCTGATACCAGCGCCAATACGGAGTATCCGATTGGGATCGCCACCTACAACAATGGCCCCGTAGTAGTCCAGAACAACAAGATTTCTGGGTTCTTCACAGGAACACTCTTCGAAAACAGCGAGTCATCGACGTTCAATTCGAACACAGTGACGGCACTGGTTCCC
>CAININ010000072.1 GCA_903849265.1 uncultured Acidimicrobiaceae bacterium | reverse complement strand
CTGGTCGGGGGAAGTGGGGAGAAGAAGACGCTGAAGCTCGTGGCCCGCTACGCCGACGCCTGCAACCTGTTCGCCACAGATCCGACCGAAGTCGCCCACAAGCTCGAGGTGCTCGACCGCCACTGTGCCGACGAGGAGCGCGACCCGGCGGACATCCAGCGCACCATCCTCGGCATGGTCGACCCGCTGACCGACGTCGATGCGTTCTTGGCTTCGATGGAGCAGTACGCCGCACACGGCATCCAGCTCGTAGAGGTCATGCCGCTCGTCGAGGACCCGGTTGCATGGGCCACGCAACTGGGCGAACAGGTCGTCCCTCGCTTGGCCGAACTCGGCAGGTGATTCCCGCCCCTGCCGCTATCAGGCGATGCCAGGGGTGAAACGCAGGGGTAGGCGGGCCGGTCCCCAGATGCCGAAGGTGGTCGGCTTCCACTCGACGGGTCCGTCGGGAGCCAGGTCGGGCATCCGTCGTGACAGCAAGACGAGGGACTCCTGAAGCTCAGCCCGGGCCAGGGCTGCGCCCATGCAGTGGTGGATTCCCGAACCGAAGGTCATCTGTTGGGTGCTGCGCTCGCGGGTGATGTCGAAGGTCTCGGGCGCTTCGTAGGTCTCCGGGTCGCGGTTGGCGCCAGCCAGCGACACGAAGACCAGCGTCCCCTGGGGGAAGAGCACATCGCGGAAGACGACGTCCTCGGGTGCGTACCGGACGGTGCCGCGCACGGCACCGAGGTAGCGCATGGTCTCCTCGACGGCACGGGGGGCGAGCTCTGGCCGCTCGGCCAGGAGCGCCCACTGCTCGGGATACTCGGCGAACAGCGCCAAGGCGCAGGCCAGCTGGTTGCGGGTCGTGTCGGTCCCCGCCATCAGAACGGCGACAGCCAGGGATACCAACTCATCGGTGGACAGCCGGTCGCCGGCTTCCTCGATGGCGATCAGGTCGCTCAGCAGGTCCTCACCAGGATCGGCCCGGCGTCGGGTGATCAGTTCGGCTAGGTACTCTTCGAGTGCCGTGCTGGCCGCATCGATGAGCGGCATGTCCTCGGCCAGGTTCTGATTGAAGATGCGGAAGATGTCAGTGGCCCACGCCGAAAACTGCCGCCAGTCCTCTTTGGGGGCTCCCAACAGCTCACAGATGATGGGGATCGGATAGGGCTCGCACAGCTCGGCCACCACCTCGCACCGGCCGGTATCGGAGAACGCGTCGACCAGCTGACCGATCACCTCTCGCATGAACGGCCGGAACCGGTCGGCTGCCTGCGGGGTGAACGCTGGTGCCACCAGTCTGCGGAGGCGGGAGTGGTCGGGGCCCTCCATGGCCAGGATGGACTTGCGCCGGTCGTTGTCGTCGTCCTCGGGCTCGAGTCCGTTGATCTGACGCAGCAGTGACAGCGCGTTGTGGAAGCGCTTGTCGCGCAGGAGCGAAACAGCATCCTCTCGTCGGCTGACCGAGTATCCGAGCGGGGTCTTGGCCAACCAGTTTCGGCTGCGGGCCTCGGAGATGACCGCCAAGGACTCCTCGCGGCCCATCCCGGTCGTGTCTACGACCGGGAGGTCGAGTTCGTGGACGGACGTCACCATCGGGCACTCTCCTGTCGAGGATGGAACCAGGCCAACCTACCCCGGGGCGTCCAGACCTTCTCTATCGCCCGGAGACTCTCTATCGATAGGGTGCGGGAATGGAGTCACTCGACGCAGCAACAGCCATCGCCGCACCCCTTGGATCCGTGGGGGCCGCCTTCTACTTCTCTCCCGAGGCTTCGGCCCGTGCCGAAGAGATCGGGATCGACGTGGTCAGCCTGTATGCCGCCGGCCGAGGCGGAGTCCTCGGGGAACTCACCCCTCAAGAGGTGGACGAGGAGTTCTTCTTCTTCAAGCCCGGGATGATCGGTGGTCTGGTGGCCGCCGGCCGTGCATCGGCCGAACCGGAGGCCATCCTGGCTGCCCACCTGGCGTCGGTGGACGACTATGCGCGGTCCACGTTCGGCGGAATCGATAACGCCACCCTCACCGAGTTCGATGCCGCCGCCAGCGCGGTGCTCGCAGCCGCACCGACTGGCTCGTGGGCGCTGGCCGACGGGTATCGGGCCGCCGCGAAGGCGGCAGATCCGGCCGCCGCCGCCTACCTGCAGGCGGTGATCCTCCGCGAGGTGCGAGGCGGGGTCCACCGCGATGCGGTGGTGGCTGCCGGGCTGACCGGCGCAGTCGCCTGTCAGTTCGATCAAGGGGATGGCTACTACCGGCTCCACGGGTTCGGCGACGCGGACCGAGTGGAGGAGACGCCCGAGGT
>CAININ010000071.1 GCA_903849265.1 uncultured Acidimicrobiaceae bacterium | reverse complement strand
GCCATAACTATAGCACGCTGTTCTTTAGTACGATCACTCTATGGCCTCGCCCCCGCGGACCCGCACACCGAGTGCCGATGTGCGCGCCGCGCTGCTCGATGCCGCGACGCACCTGCTCGAGACGGAAGGGACCGACGCCCTGTCCGTCCGCCGGATCGCCGCCGAGGCGCATGTCGCCCCGATGGGCGTCTACAACCACTTCGACGGCAAGAACGGTGTCGTCGAGGCGCTGTGGGTCGAAGGGTTCGACCGGCTCCGGTCCACCTTGGAGTCACTGGAGGAGATCGCCGACCCCGGCGATGCCCTGATCGAGGGCTTCCGGCGCTACCGCGCCCTGGCCCGTGCCCACCCCATGGCCTACCGGTTGATGTTCTTGAAGGCCGTCCCGGGCTTCGAGCCATCAGTGGAGGCGGCGTGGGCAGCAGCACTGTCGTTCGAGGCCCTGGTGGCGGCAGTACGCCGGGCCATGGAGTCAGGAGCGGTGGCCGACGGTGACCCGGTCCAGATCGCCCAGGTCGTGTGGGCCGCCGTGCACGGCTGGGTCTCCTTGGAGCTCGACGGCATGATCTTCCTGGCCGATGCAGACGCGGGGGCCGAGGCCATGGCCCGTTCACTGGTCGAAGGATTCCGGGTCGCGTCGACCTGACGGGCATGGTTGGTGATGTCCACGTTCTCTACCGGCTTGCCCATCGCCTGGTAAGCCGCCAGACTCCCGAACACCGGCGCTATCAACGCGCAACGATCCGAGCAGAAGGAGCCCCCATGTCCGAGGCCAGCGAGAATGCCTTTGCCCTGTTTACCGCCGCCATCGGCGAGTCCGAAGGGACCGGCGAGTGGTTCGAGGTCACCCAGGCCGACATCGATGTCTTCGCCGATGTCACCCACGACCATCAGTTCATCCATGTCGACCCCGAGGCGTGCGCCACCATGTCCCCGTGGGGTGTCCCGATCGCCCACGGGTTCCTCACCTTGTCGATGCTGACCCACCTGTCGTCATCGATCCCGGTGAACGCCGAGCGTCTGGCCGGCATCGTCATGGGCGTCAACTACGGCTTCGACAAGGTGCGCTTCGTCACCCCCGTCAAGGTCGGAAGCCGGATCCGGGTCTCCTCGGTGATCGCCGGAACCGAGTTGAAGGGCGATGCCGTCCAAGTCGTGCGATCCATGACCGTCGCCATCGACGGCGAAGAGAAGCCCGCCCTCGTGGCTGAGTGGATCACGCGCCTCGTCTACGGCTAGGCACGGCGTCGCCGGCGCCCCGACGCGGCGAGGACGAATCCGACAGCGACCAGTGACAGGCCCAACAGCAAGAGCACGCCGAGGTCGCTGCCCGTGCTTGCGAGCTGCCCTCCCCCGCTCGATGACGCGTCAGATGCCGCGGCAGGTTCGGTGGTGGGCGTCACCGGAGGCGACGCCGGTGGTGGCGACGTGGACGATGCGGATGCGCTCCACGGTCCGGCGCTGTTGGCATTGACCGCTGCCACCTGGCACTCGTAGGCCGTGGCCGGCTGCAGCCCGGTGACGGTCAAGGACGTTGCGAGGCCACTGGTGGGCTCAGCCGTCCACGTGCTGGCCCCGGCTACCCGGCACTGGACCTGGTAGCCGGTGATCGGAGCACCTCCATCCGAAGGCGTCGTCCACGTCAGGGCGATCTGGCCGGTTCCCGGTCCGCCGGGGCTGGCCGACAGGATCGGGGCAGCCGGTGGTCCCGATGGCGTGGCGGAGCCTGTGGCCAACACTCCAGGAGTCCCGTCGGTCGATGTGGCCAGCACGCCGATGTCGTAGGTGGTCCCGTTGATCAGGCCGGGGAGCAGCGTCGTGCGCCCGGCCAGCGGGCCCGGCCCGGCGAGCCAGGCTGTCGTCCCGTTTGGTCGAAACATCACGAAGTAGCTCGGAGGACCGGGATGTCCACCAAGGGACGGCTCAGGCCAGAACACCCGTACCGACCCGTCGCCGCCCGTGGCCGCCACCGTGGTTGCGGCGACCGGCCCGATCGGCGTCGCCTGGACCTCGTTGGATGGCGTGCCCGGGCCCACACCGTTCAACGGTACGACCGTGAAGCGATACGGGGTCCCCAATGTGAGGCCGGTGATCGTCGTGGTCGTCGAACCGGCTCCCGAGATGTCGACCGTCTGAGGTGACCCACCGGCGACCGGCGCATAGGTGACCCGGTAGCCCGTGATGGCCCCTGATCCCGGGTCCGGGGGACGGTTCCAACTGAGGCCGATGTCGCTGGTTACCGACGAGACGGCCAGATGGGGTGACTGGGCCGTCTGGACGCCACCGATATCTCGCTTGTTGTTTCCTGCATCCCAGCGGGGCTTTCCGAAGACGTCGGTGGTGATGCACGAGGAGTCGATCGGGTCTATGAGCTTGTTGGCATCGTTGGGCGTCGTGCATGTGGCGTTGGCGACGGCATCGACGAGGACTCCTGGGGTAGCGATCGTGCCGTGCAGGGGCGTGACATCAGCGATGTCACCGTTGGTGAGCGACGCGACGAACGACGGGTTCAGCCCGGGTGGATCGGTGCTGGCGTTCGGCAAGATCACACCGATCGCTGCGGCGTCCTGCGTCCCGGTCGGCTGGACCCACGTGAGGCTGTCGGAGGTGAACCCCGTGGCGGTGTTGCCCCAGAGCAGCGGGTTGGCACCGGGGTAGTCGGCTCCGGCACCGATGGCCGTCGAGTGGAAGTCGAACTGGCCCGCCCCAGCGGTGGCGAACCCGAGGGAGGGGCTCGTACATGCGTTGCACTCCGGCTGGCTCCAGTAGAAGGTGCTGGCGTCGATCCGCGCGGTGCCGGTCGTCGAGATGATGCGATCCGTGGCCACCTGCCGATTGGTGCGCCATACCGAGTTGATGATCTCGCTGTTGGCTCCGTTGAGCCAAAGGCCACCTGACTCGTAGAACTGACTGCTGACGATCTTGGCACTGGCACCGCCCCAGACGACCGCCCGTCCCGAAAAGTTGTAGTCCATCGTGACGTGATCCATCGCTAGGGCTCCACTGCCCAACCCGACGACGACAGCGGAGTCCGAATTCGGATCGTTGACGTGCAGCCTCGGTGTCGATGAGTCGTGGAACACGACACCGCGCAACGTCACGTTGCCGTCGGTGGACTGGATCGGTGGTCGAGAGCAGTCGTTGTTGAACGACAGAGTCTTGTCGGCCGTCGAATTGCTGAGCGAGAGCGAGGCGTTCTTCTCCACCAAGAAGAGCGATGGCATGCCCGAGAAGTTGAGTCCGTCGACGGTGAGCGAGATAGCGCTGTTGTCCACGTTGAAGGTCCCCACTTCGAGGAAGCCCACAGAGATCGAGGCCGCCAAGGTGCCCGCTGTGCTGCTCGGGCACCGGGTCGGGTCGTTCACCTGCCCTGCGCTGTTGATGAACACCTGTCCACCGGAGATGGTTGCTCCGTTGCCGACGATGGTGACCGAGTCGGAAACGCCAAGTGGGTAGACGTAGATCGGTGCCGGAAGCGAGTTGCAGGTCCAAGCATCGACCACGAGTCCAGGGGTGAACGTGATCGTGTCCGGTCCCGGATTGGCGTTCGCGTCTTGCAGCGCCTGTTGAAAGGTACCGGCGCCTCCGCACATGTTGGTACTGGTGACGGTGTATCCCGTCGCCCCGGCCGGAGCCGACGGCAGGCCGACGGCGAGCCCAGTTGCGGCAACGGTGACTGCAGCCAGCAAGGCCCACGTTCGTCTCACAGAGATCCCCTCTTGATCACTTCTGCTCCGACTGCAATTTTCGGTGGCGGATGGTGCAGTCGATAGGGCCGAAGGACCCTACGCAGTCGGGCGAGCGGATCGCCGCGAAGCAAGCATGTGGACAGTGATCCACACGGTCCAGCGTGTCCGACAACTAGAATCTACGAACAAGGGACGGCCTCCAGCCGTTCAGACCAGATCCCCGGTGCCAGACCTCCGGAGACTGCCCGACCAAGGAGGCCTGACGTGCACGCGCCCACCCTCGACGACGACGCCACCGGCTTGGCCAAGTGGCTACCGATGCCGTTCGTCGCGCTCGGGGTGGCGATGATCATCGTCGACGCCACCATCGTCAACGTCGCCGTCCCCACCATCATCCGAGAGCTGGGCGTCAGCGCCAACACGGCCGAATGGTTCAACTCGATCTACTCGCTGGTGTTCGCCTCTCTGCTGATCACCCTCGGCCACACCGGAGACGTCTGGGGCCGCCGCAAGCTCTTCGCCTGCGGTGTCGTCGTTTTCGTGGCTGCCTCCTTGGTGGCCGCGACCGCGCCGACCAGTGGGATCTTGATCCTGGGCCGCTTTCTCCAAGGCATCGGTGGCGCCATGATCCTGCCCACCACCTTGTCGACGGTCAACGCCATCTACAAGGGCAAGGACCGCGCCGTGGCCTTCGCCATCTGGGGCTCCACCATCGGCGGAATGGCGGCCGTCGGGCCACTCCTCGGCGGATGGCTGACTACCGACTATTCGTGGCGCTGGGCGTTCTTGATCAACGTCCCTGTCGGCATCATCATCCTGGCCGGTATCTACTTCGCCGTCCCGGAGACCAAGGACCCAGGTGTCAGGAAGGGCATCGACTGGACCGGCAACCTTCTGGTGATCGTCGGGTTCGCCACCTTGGTGTTCGGCCTCATCGAAGCCCCGCACTACGGCTGGTGGAGCCAGACCCAGTCGCTGTCGCTCGGGTCATGGACCTGGCCGGCCAACTGGCTGTCACCAGTCCCGGCGGCCTTCGCTATCGCTGCGGTGGCGCTCATCGCCTTCACCTTCGTCGAGGCATCACGAGCCAAGAGGCACAAGGTGGTGCTGGTGAACTTGGATCTGTTCAAGATCCGAAGCTTTGCCGCTGGCAATGTAGCCGTCACCGTGGTCGCCTTCGGAGAGTTCGGACTGCTCTTCGTCCTACCCCTGTTCCTCCAAGGCGTCCTCGGCTTCAGCGCCCTCGACACCGGTTGGCTCTTCTTGTCACTGGCCATCGGCTCGTTCGTCGTCGGCGGGGCCACCCCGCAGCTCGCCAAGAGGATCAGCCCGCGCGGAATAGCTCGACTAGGCCTCGCCTTCGAAATCATCGGCATCGCCGGGCTCGGCGCCACGTTGAGTGCCACCGTCAGCGTCTGGGTGATGGCGGCCTGGCTGTTGGTCTACGGCATGGGCGTGGGCATGGCCACTGCGCAGTTGACCGGAGTGATCCTGGTCGACGTGCCCGTAGAGGAGTCTGGTCAGGCCTCGGGGATCCAGTCGACCTCGCGCCAGGTCGGGTCAGCGCTCGGCGTAGCCGTGCTCGGCTCGATCCTGCTGACCATGCTGGCGTCGAAGACGACGGCAGCGTTGGCCGCCGTGCCCGGAATCCCCAAGTCCGTCTCCGACCAGGTCGTCCACGTCGTCAGCTCGTCTGGAGGCGCTGCCATCGGATCACTCGGCTCCATGCCTGACGGGACGGCCATCGTGGCGGCTGCCTCGAGTGCTGCCGTCGATGCCGCTCGGGCGGTCTCCTTCGCCGCCGCCGGCTTCATCTTCTTGGGGCTGATTGCCACGCTGCTCCTGCCACGTGCCACCGACGACTCCACGGACGGCGCCACCGATGACCAGGTTCCGACAGGGGCCTCGAGCCCTGTGGAGGCCAACTGAGGCGTTCGGCTGTCGAGTACCTGGTGGTCCTGATTGGCTTTCGCCCTTGGCGACCGTTTCCACCGAGGACTTCTGGCTCCCTCGGCCAACCGCTCGATCCTCGTTGGGCCGCTGCATGGTCGACGGACCCACGCGAGTGCAGACAGCAGAGAGGCCTCGGCTGAGGACCTGGACCATTTCGACGGGCATCATTCGCCTGCTCGTCACGGGGGTTGCGTGTGGTGAAATTCGATGAGCATGTCCGGGGAGAGTCGCGTGCGCGTGGTCAGGATGTCGGAGTACCCCCGACACTGCTGATCTGTCGGTATTTGCTGACACCGTGTGGTTGTCGGAATACCCTGTCTTTGCTGCAATGCCTGATTATGTCGACACCGCCAGCCGCCACCCCAGGAACTGACATGGCCGATCAGGCGCTTCCACCCTCACCCCGGCAGGCACCCGAAAGGACGGAGATCGTGTCGTCAGGTCCTGAGCCGCCAGGCACATCGGCACCGCGATCGACGCTGTACCTCTCGGTGGCATGGGTTTCGGCCGCGTTGGTGCCGGTGGCGATCATCGCCGGGCGAGCGGCCTCGATCGCGTTCCTTAATGCAAGGGGCTACCCGCGGTCCGTGGCGGAACCAGCCGGGCTGGGTCTGGCCGCGTTCGGGCTGATCGCGCTGATCGTCCTCGTCCCCACGATCAGCGCTGTGTGGTTTGGGCTCGCGGCTTCCCGCGACGGACGACGGGGCGGGCTGGCGGCAGCCGTAGTTGCCGGGGTGGTCGGCTGCGGGCTCGTCTTGCTCGGTCTGCCGCTCTTCCTCAGCCGTGTGATCGGCTGGCCCCTCGTTCTGGTCATCGGCGCAGCGCTCGCAGCCCTTGTCGCCACCGCAGTCTCCCGACGTCGCCGATAGCCAATCCTGCGGGTTGGCTCCGCTCTCCGCTCCCCAGGAAGGTCGAGGGCCGATGATTGATCCCATGGGTAGATGGTCGTGATGAGAATCGGTGGCCTAGCGATCGCGACCGTGGTCGCAGTGTCGATCGTGTTCGCCGGTTGCGGGGGCTCCGGCGGTGTGAAGTCGGCGCAGGAATCGTCGCCATCGGCCTCCTCCACGACCACAGGCGTCGCCCCTTCCCCCACGTGGGTTCCGACCTCTCCGTTGCCCTCAGTCACCGGACTCGACGCGCTGATCACGTTCCTCGCTGACCATGGTGTGGTGTGCGACCACGTGGACGTGGAGAACGAGGACGCGACCGCCCTTCCGACCGGCCCCGAGATCATCGCGATGTGCTATCGGCCACACGGCGAGAACACGCTCGAGCTCTTGATCTACCGCTCCGCTCATGACCGGACCAGCAACCGGCCCGGAACCACTTTGCTCCCCTGTTCGCGGTCGCCGGAGGCCAGCGCGCTCAACGGCCGGATCATGGCGATCGCGGAAGGCGAGAACTTCGACATCCGGGCTGCAGAGAGCCGGGTGTCGACCCCGACCTCGCTGACCGCTCTGAACACGGCCACCGAGAACATCGCCCGCCAAACACGCCTTCGCCCCAGGTCGATCACCTTCGGGTGCAGCCGCTGAACAAGGAGAAGAAGGGCAGCCGAGACCGGCGTGCCCCGGACGGTCAACCGGACGGTTCAGCCAGACTGGGCCGCATTGAGGAGGTCCGCGAATCCGCGGTTGATGCCTTGACCGAGCCGTTCGATGTCGTAGGCGGTGTCCCGGTCACCGGTGATGCCGAAGTAGAGGTGGTCGCAGTAGGACCAGATCGCGACGCTGATGCGGACCCGGCCCCCGATCGGAGCCACGGGGTACCCCTCGATCATCCGGTGGCTGCCGAGGTAGAGCGGCGATCGGGGGCCAGGAACGTTGGTGATGACCGTCTCGACGTTGCGTTGCCGGTGAAGAACCGACCGAGCGACACGGTCGGCGAGCACCCGGGGGACGAAGTCGCCGATCCCGAGCAGTAGGCCGGTGGCCTCGATCTCATGGGAGGTCTTCAGCTCGTCCAGATGTTCGTGCACGGCCTGCAGCGCCGACCGTGGGTCGGTCTGGCCGACGGGGAGTAGGGCGTGGATGTTGGCGACACGGTTACCGGTTCCGCCGTGTTCGGTGGGTCCGCGGAGCGAGACTGGGACCATGGCCGTGATCGTGCGGCCCTCGACGGACTCGCCACGCTCGACCAGCAGGTCGCGGAACCCGCTTGATACAGCAGCGACGACGACATCGTTCACGGAGCCGCCCAATGAAGTCCGGATCTCTCTGACATCATCGAACGGCACAGCGATGTGGGTCCAGCGGCGGTGCGTTCCGATAGGGCCAGTCAGCGAGGTCGGGCTGTGATGCTGCCGATACCAGAGCTGCTTCGCCGCAGCGAGGGTGTTCCGCGCACGCCCCCAGGAGTGGCCGGGATGGCCGAGCACGTCGGCCACATTGCGGACATGAGCGACGAACGATACGAGTGCGTTCCGGATACTGAACCACGCGAACGCCAAAGACGACGGCTCAGGCGATGGCACCCACGAGTCGGGCACCGCTGCCTCCGCGTCGGGCTGTTGGCCCAGGATCGCGCTCAGGAGATCGCTCCCCGCGATTCCGTCGACCATGCAGTGGTGAACCTTGGCGAGGATCGCCCACAGGTCCCCATCCTTGCCATCGATGACCCACACCTCCCACAACGGGCGGTTCCGGTCGAGCTGCGGCGACAACAGGTCTGCTGCCACTTGGTCGAGATCACCGCTGCCGGGACCTCTGAGTGACAGAGCGTGGATGTGCTCACAAGGGTCGAAGTGCACGTCGTCGATCCATACCGGATGCCCGAACACCCTGCCCGGTTCACGAACCCGTTGACGACAGCGAGGCACCAGCATGATCCGGCTGGCGAGGAAGGCGCGCACCTCGTCGAGCGGGGGTGCAGGACCGTCGAAGATCGCGACCGTCCCGATGTTCATCTGGTTGACCCGATCCTCGACAGCCAGAAACACTCCGTCGAGACTGCTCAGCCGTTCCATCGGCCCACCGAAGACGATCCCTTAGCCGTACAACGCGTCGACCCAAGCCCAACAACCGCCGCCGTAATCGCGACTCGTCCGAACGGGTCCCTCAGTCTCGACAGCCACGCGATCACACCCCCATCGAACGCCACCCCCGGCCGTCGTCGCCAGAGACCAAAGACCATTCGCTGGAGCCCCTCGGGCATCTCCGTAGACCGCCACCAGCTGGCCCGGCACGCATCCACCCCGTTCACGGTCCTCGACACAGGGTCCGCATACTTGAGGAGTGACGGGTGCACCAACACAAGAACCCCGGTCCGCATGGAGCGAACCGGGGTTCTAAAGAGACACCGCTGGTGTCAGATTGGTGGCGGGGGCAGGATTTGAACCTGCGACCTTCGGGTTATGAGCCCGACGAGCTACCAGACTGCTCCACCCCGCGTCGGTGGAAACCAGACGATAGCAGCGACGGCCCGAAACCGCCAAGGCAGACCCTCAAGAGACGACCGTCACCGGCACCACGCCGAACTCCTCACGGACCTCGTCGAGTGACCAGGCCGCCATGGCCAGGTGATCGGTGTGACTGAAGTCGCGACGGCAGCGTGCTCCCCGGTCGAATGCCTCGCCCAGCAGCTCGATCGCCCCTGGGCGCTGCAGCGACGCCGACACCGGCGTGAACCCGCCCGGATCCAGGATCCCGGCCTCGTGGATCAGCAGGTTCCCCATGAACTGCACCAGGTTGTCGTCCGAATCATCCATC
>CAININ010000070.1 GCA_903849265.1 uncultured Acidimicrobiaceae bacterium | reverse complement strand
TGACCTCAGTTGGGTGGCCACGCCCGTAAGTGGTGGAATGTCCGACGTCTTCGACATGATCGGTCTCGACCTCATCGAGGACCAGGTGTCACGGCACCCGTTCAAGGCGGACCTGATCGCCCCACTCGGCCGCAGCCTCCCGCAGATGTGGGAGCTCCTGTGGAGAGTGCAGACCCGGCACTCCCACGCGCCGACGACCCTCCTACACGGCGACCCGCACCTCGGGAACACCTACCTCCTGCCAGGCAACCGAGGAGGACTCCTGGACTGGCAGCTGATGATGCAGGGGAGTTGGGCGCACGATGTGACCTACCTGCTGGTCACGGCGCTCGAGCCTGAGGTGCGCAGGGCCCACCAGGTCGACCTTCTCCTTGAGTACCTCGACCTACTGGCCTCGGCCGGGGTCGAAGAAGTGCCGTCGCCGTCGGAAGCATTCGAGCAGTACCGCATGGCGGCGCTGTGGGGATTGGTGATCGGGTGGCTGATCTGCCCGCCGGAAAACTACGGGGAGCCGATCACTGCCGCCAACATCATCCGCACTGTCACCGCCGTCCGAGACCTCGAGACCCTCGCCGCCATCGAGGACACCCTGCCCGGTGCCTGAATCTGCCCGAGATGCGAACCCGACAGCCCACCGCAAAGAACAGAGCCCCTTATGACCACGACCGATGACCTCCACTCCGACGGTCGGATTCCCGACCCCGATCGCGTGGGCGACCGGGCGGCGATCCAGGATCTCGCCACTGCGTACGCCTACGCCGTCGACGACCGTGACTGGACACGGTGGGAAGCGTTGTTCGTGCCTGATGCCGTCGTCGACTACTCCTCGGCGGGCGGTATCGCCGGCACCCCCGCCGAGGTCGCGGCGTGGATGCCCGGGGCGATGGCCATCTTCGCCTTCTGCCTCCACACCACCTCGACCCACGAGATCCGCTTCACCGGTCCGGACCGTGCCGAGGGGCGGGTCCACGTGTTCAACCGCAACGGTGTCGTGTGGGAGGGTCGGTCCGAACTCTTCGATGTCGGGGCCGTCTACCACGACACCTATGCCCGACACGGCGACGTTTGGAGGATCGCAAGTCGGGTCGAGCACACCACCTATATGGCTGGCGGGGCATTCGCCGACGTCATCCGCGAGATCGCCCGGGAGGCGCAAACCGGGCGGCCCCCGCCGTTCGGCTGACCCCCGAGCGACACCCGGGAACGGATCAGCCCGCCCGGCCGTCCCCGGTTCGGGCCGGAACGCCGCGTTCGATTGAATCGTCAGCTTGGCGGCACGAGACGCGATGACACACGTCCTTTCGTACCTCGCCGACCGAGTCTGCGGCAGCCCAGGCTTCCGGCAGTGGAGCCGAGATGAGGCCTCCGGATTGTCGTGTCGCAGTAGCTCCGAGCTGCGGACATGCTCACCACCGTTGTCTTTGCTCACCAACAGCAACCAGGTGACGCCTCAGACATGAGCGATCGATACTGGGCCTGAACTCGCAGATTCCGTGTTGACCCGCTGCATAGGCAGCCGCCCGCCCATCTGGTCGTGACCGACGTTACCGATCTCGGAAGCCTGGTCTTCGTCGAAGGTCGCTGACTAGTTCGCTGCGGAAACTGAATGGCTTCGGTGGTTCTCATTCGAAGCCATCATCAGGGTGCCGTCGGCCCAGTTCGCAGCAGACGACGTTGCGTCACGCGGACTGGGCACGGCTGCACCCTAAGTGCGACAGTCACGTCGGTCACGACCGATGCCTTCAGCGTCAGTCGAGGTCAGAGGTGTCGTTGGCCGACAGGATCTCGTAGAGCGGGTTGACCATGGCCAGCTTGTTCCGGTGCTTGCCGACAGTGCCTTCAGCGACCAGGAGGGTGCCGCTGTGGATGCCGGCGATCGACCGTCGGCCCAGGAAGACCAGGGTCACGGCATGCCCGCTGTGATCGACCAGCGTGCACTCGAGGCTCTGATCTTGACCCGAAGGCTGGACCCGAATGGTCTTGACCCGTCCGGCAACCCGCACCCGGCTCCGCCACTGGATCTCGGAGATCGCCGTGGTTCCCGGAACGGTGGGATCGGCGCGGCGTTTGGCCCCGGACTTGGAGGGAGGAGGCTTGCGAACGTAACTCGCGGCCTCCTCGATCAGTTCGTTCTCATGCTCGATCCCTGGGGCCACGAGGAACGGCACGATCGTCGCGTTCACATGAGAAACCTGGCTGACCACATCGACGATCCGGTCAGCGGTCTGGTCGTGCAGGATCCGCCGCCACGCCTTTCCGTAGGACCGCCTCGGCAGCAGGATGGTCACCTCGGTCTCCCCGTCGGCCAGTTCGGCGGCCATCTCGAGTGACGCCCTGTTCAGGCGCCGGTCCGGACAGTCGATGACGTCGAGCGGCAACCGGGACAGACCGAGGCTCTGCCAACGAGCGATGAGCAGCTTCGCCCGGACGTCGTCGATGTTGAAGTGGACCGCCCGGAGCTCGTCCGGCGTGAGGCTCCGTGCGTACTGGATGGCCCGGGCGCTGGCCAGGTCGATGCGGTCCACCAGGATGACGACGACGCTCCTGCGCAAGATCGGAGCCTCGCAGGCCAGGATGGCTGCCCCCTCTTCCAGGACTTCGTCCTCGGCCCGGTACTGCCGGTTCATCCGCACCAGTGCATAGACGATGAGCGGCATGACCACGACGATGACCCAGCCACCCTGGGTGAACTCGGCGATGGCGAACACGACGACGATGACCGCGCAGATGACAGCGGCCGCGGCGTTGACGGCCACCCCCTTCCGCCAGTGCTCGTCTTTGCGGGTGAAGTGGTGCTTCGCCATACCCGCGCCGGCCATGGTGAACCCGGTGAAGACACCGATGGCATACATGGGGATGAGCGCGGAAACCTTGGCGCCTGTGGCCAGCAGCAGCACGATCGAGGCGGTTGCCAGGACGATGATCCCGTTGGAGAAGACGAGTCGGTGGCCTCGTACGGTGAGCATGCGAGGAAGGAAGGAGTCCTCGGCGACGAAGCTCACCAGGAAGGGGAAGCCGGTGAAGCTGGTGTTGGCGGCCAGGATCAGGATCAGCGCTGTCGCCGTCTGCAGCATGTAGAAGAGGGCGTTGCCGAGCGGGCTCGTCCCATAGACGAGCTTGCCGATCTCCGAAATGACCGTGGGCGTGCCCGAGACGAAGGGAAGCGCGTGCGTCAACGCGGCAAGGATCGACACTCCGAGGAACATCACCCCGAGGATGGTGCTCATGAGTACGAGCGTCGTCCTGGCATTCTTGGCCTGCGGAGCCCGGAAGATGCTGACGCCGTTGGAGATCGCCTCGGTCCCCGTCATAGCGGAGCTCCCTTGTGCGAATGCACGCAGGAGGAAGAAGGCAGAGATGCCGAGGATCAGTCCGCCCGAGGAGTGTCCGATGGGCACCGTGCCCGGCGATTGGGGGGCGTGGGCCAGACCGGTTGTCATCTCCTTCACCAGCCCGGCCACGATCAGCACCGTCATGTTGGCGATGAAGAAGTAAGTCGGGATGGCGAACACCTTGCCGGCCTCGCGGATGCCACGGAGGTTTCCATAGGCCAAGATGACGACGAAGCCGACTGACATCGCCAGCGCGTAGCTCGACAGCGAAGGAATCGCCGAGATGATGGCATCGGCCCCGGCGGCGACGGACACGGCGACCGTGATCGTGTAGCTGACCAGCAGGGCGGCTCCGGCGATCTGGGCGATGTTCGGACCGAAATTGTCCCGGCTCACGACGTAGGAGCCGCCGGCCTTGGGGTAGGACTTCACGACGTCGCGGTAACAGATCGTCACGACAGCAAGAACAGCCAGGATGGCGGCCGTCAACGGGGTGACCAGCGAGAACGCCGCAAGACCGCCGATCGGTATGAGCACCCGGATCATCTGCTCGCTGGCATAGGCCGACGAGGACATGACATCGGACGACAGCACCGCCAGTGCGGTTGGCTTGCCCAGGCGTTGGCCGTCCAACTGGTCGCTCACCAACGGCGGGCCTAGCAGCACGCGCTTGATCCGGTACCGCATGCTCTCCGGAAGACTCGTCGAAAGCGTGGTGTCGGTGCGAGCAGGCAGCCTGGTGAGATCGTGCACGGGCGCCTTATTGGCATCAGAACCGCTTGCGTCGATCTCAGGCACCGTCATGCAACTCTCCCGGAGTGGTAGCGAGGCAACGCTAGTTGACGTCCCCCCGGCCAGCATCACCTGAGTCATCCGGCTACGGGACGGGACTGCGAAGGGTTCTCGAATCGAGGGCTCACGTACTCCCGGTTCGGGCGAAGCAGAGATCGAGAAACTCGGAGAGGCGGGAGACGTCTCGGGCGATCGACAGCCCCTCCACGGGATCCCTGGTGATGTCGAGCGAAGGGCAGAACACCTCTCGGTTGCCACAGAAGAAGTGCGGCGAACCTTGCACCCCGCGCTCCACCCCTTCTCTCCAATCCGTCAGCACGTCGGCCCGGTCCGACTCATCTGGCATGACGACCCCGAGATCGAGCGCGAGGTGCTCCAGCGTGGCCAGGTCCGCGATGTTCTGGCCGCGCTCGAACAGCGCGTCGCGCAGCACGAGGCTCATCCGCTCACCGGTTTTGCTGTCGGTCCGATAGGCGCGGTTGGCCAGTGCCAGCGCCTCGAGGGTCGAGGGCGGGAAGTGATCGACATCCAGGTCGTGGAACAGCTGTGGGACGACCTGCGCCCGCAGGTCGTCGGCGTGCTCCTTCGTCACAACGGGGTCCAACGGCCCACCGTTCACCAGCTCGAGGGGCCACGCCCGGACCCAGATCGCCACATCGGCGCGCCCGGCCCGTGCACGCTGCTCCTCGACTGCCCGCAAGCCGACATGTGCAAACGGGCACCAGATGTCGGCGTAGACCTCGATGATCGGGCCGGTCGGTGTGCGCATCGTGCTGCCTGTCCAATCCTGTGGATCAGCGCTTGGCCGTGGACGCGTTCAGGGCCACCGCGGCACGGACCAGGGCCTGCAGTGCCAACTTGTCGACCTTCTCGCCTTCGCGGAAGTCGATCGCACGCCTGGTGTTGCCTTCGAGGCTCGAGTTGAAGAGGCCCGCAGGGTCCTCTAGCGACGCGCCTTTGGCAAACGTCATCTTGACGACGCTCTTGTAGGTCTCCCCGGTGACCAGCATTCCATCGTGGTACCAGACCGGAACCCCTCGCCACTTCCACTCCTCGATGACCTCGGGATCGGCGTCCTTGATCACGTTCCGGAGCAGAGCAAGCATCTCGCCCCGCCAATCGCCTAGCTCCGTGATCCTCTCGTCGATCAACTGCGAAGGGGGCTTGTCCGCCTCCGGCGCTCGCTCGTCCATGCTCCGTCCTTTCCGTTGTCCCGGTCCGTCTTGTTCGCCGCGAAACGATCACCGCCATGTCGAAACAGCCGGGCACGATGGTGGCGATCGCCGCGACAACGGCAGGACTGTGGCTATCGCGTTGCGGATTCCGCCTGTTGCTGTTGTCGTCGAACCTCCGGCGAACGTGCTGCACGGATGCAGCCGATGCTTGTTCCTGGCCTACGCCATCGGATCGCCCCGTTCGACATCTTCTGTCAGAGGCGCCGACACCTTCTAGGATGGTCGTCCTACGAGGAGGACACCCTGATGGAAGTAACCAATGCCGTCTATCCGCCGCACGAGCAGTTCCAAGCGTTCTTCGCTACGACTGACGAGAGTCCGTTCGTGATGGTCAACCTGCTCAAGTTCAAGGACGTGGCCGAGTACGCCGACGACCCGTCGATCCAGATCTCCGGTCGCGAGGCCTACGAGATCTACGGCGTCGAAGTCTCCAAGATCGTCGAGGGCCGCGGCGGGCGGGTCACGTTCACCGGTGACGTCACCGGGATCATCGTGGGAGAGGTCGACGACCTGTGGGACATGGTGGCGCTCGTGGAGTACCCCTCCCACGCCTCGTTCATGGAGATGATGGTGTCACCCGAGTGGGCAGCCATCGAGCACCACCGCCTGGCCGGACTGGCCGGTCAGCTGAACATACGCGCCACGGCCCGCTAGGGCCGAGCCGGCGGCTACCAGACGATGGGTCCGGTGGCCTCGAGCGCACGACCCTCGGCTCGAACGCCCTTCCCGACGAGGTCGGCTGCCGCCACCTCCCACAGCGCGGGGAGCCGGTAATGGGGGATCTGTGGGAACAGATGATGGAGCGCGTGGTGGTCGTGTCCTCTGATGAGCCAGCGCGATCCGCG
>CAININ010000069.1 GCA_903849265.1 uncultured Acidimicrobiaceae bacterium | reverse complement strand
TACTTCGTCACCGACCCCGAGCGCATGGAGTCCGTTCTCGAGGACACCTACGTGCTGCTCGTCGGCTCGAAGATCACCGCCGTGCGCGATCTGCTCCCGATCTTGGAGAAGGTCATGCAGTCGGGCAAGCCGCTGATGATCATCGCCGAGGACCTCGAAGGAGAGGCCCTCGCCACCCTGGTCGTCAACAAGATCCGTGGCACCTTCCGCAGCGTGTCCGTCAAGGCCCCCGGCTTCGGTGAGCGCCGCAAGGCCATGCTCCAGGACATCGCCATCCTCACCGGTGGCCAGGTCGTGACCGAGGAGATCGGTCTCAAGCTGGAGAACATCGGCCTCGAGCTGCTCGGCACCGCCCGCAAGGTCGTCGTCACCAAGGACGAGACCACCATCGTCGAGGGCGGCGGGTCCCATGACGACGTCAAGGGCCGCATCGCCCAGATCAAGGCCGAGATCGAGAACACCGACTCGGACTACGACCGGGAGAAGCTCCAGGAGCGTCTGGCCAAGCTGTCCGGCGGCGTCGCCGTGATCAAGGTCGGAGCCGCCACCGAGGTGGAGCTCAAGGAGAAGAAGCACCGCATCGAAGATGCCGTCTCCACGACCAAGGCCGCCATCGAGGAGGGTGTGGTCCCCGGAGGTGGTGTGGCCCTGCTCCGCTCGCAGGCCGCCGTGCTCGCGGTAGCCGACAGCCTCGAAGGTGACGAGGCCACCGGTGCCCGCATCGTGGCCAAGGCCGTCGAGGAGCCCCTGAAGCAGATCGCCATCAATGCCGGTCTCGAGGGTGGCGTCATCATCGACAAGGTGCGCAACCTCAAGAAGCCCAACGAGGGCCTCAACGCCGCCACCGGCGAGTACGAGGACCTGGTCAAGGCGGGCGTCATCGACGCCGTCAAGGTGACCCGGTCGGCACTGCAGAACGCGGCGTCCATCGCCGCCCTGTTCCTCACCACCGAGGCCGTCATCGTGGACAAGCCCGAAGAGGGCGGGATGGGGATGCCCGGAGGCATGGACGACTTCTAGTCCTCCGTCCCACCAGTAGTTCTGACGAAGGGCGTCCCGATGGGGCGCCCTTCGTTTGTTTCCCTAGACTGCAGGGGTGACCGATCCCCTCGTACCCACCGTCGGCTGGGGTGTGCTCCACCTCTTCTGCAAGCTCAGCCCCGCCAACTCCGCCGATGCCGGGCCGCGCTGTGACGCCGACGCCGTCGTCCAGGCCGTCAAGGATGCCCAGGGGGACGAGGTGCAGGTGGTCACCGTAGCCATGTTGGGCCACAAGGCCGACCTGTGCGTGATGGCACTCGGCGCTGACCTGTGGCGGCTGCGGCGGCTGCAATCCGACCTCCAGGCCGCCGGCCTCATCGTCGTCGACTCCTACGTGTCGCTGACCGAGGTGTCCGAGTACGCCGCCGGGGTCCCCGACGAGATGAAGCAGGCACGTCTGTACCCCACGCTCCCACCCGAAGGCATGACCGCGTTCTGCTTCTATCCGATGTCCAAGCGCCGGGGAGACGTCGAAGGGTCGAACTGGTTCACCATGCCCTTCGATGAGCGCAAGGAGATGATGTACGGCCATGGTGCGGCAGGACGGAAGTTCGCCGGGCGCATCGTGCAGGTCATCACCGGCTCGACGGGCATCGACGACTGGGAGTGGGGCGTCACCCTCTTCGCCGTCCATCCCGACGTGTTGAAGGAGTGCGTCTACACGATGCGCTTCGACGAGGGATCGGCTCGGTTCGCCGAGTTCGGCCCCTTCCTGACCGGCATTGTCGCCCCGGTCGAGGACGTGCTGGCTCAAATCTCGCCGGAAGGGTGAATGTCGGCGTGACCGACCTGGCGGCACCACTCACTGTTGAGCCGAGAGCTGCGGACGTAGCAGGGGGCGCCGACCTCGAACTGTTGCGGGCCGAGTTCCGCTCGTTGGGACAGGTCGTGGTCGCCTTCAGCGGCGGAGCCGACTCGGCGTTCGTGGCCAAGGTGGCAACGGACACCCTCGGAGCCGAACGCGTCCTGTGCGTCACCGCCGTCTCCCCTTCGCTCGCCCCAGAAGAGCTCGCCGACTGTCGGGCCCTGGCCGTCGAGTTGGGCCTCCGCTACCTCGAAGTGGCCACCGACGAGCTGGCCGACCCGGCCTATTCGGCCAATGACGGCAGCCGCTGCTACCACTGCAAGTCGTCGCTGATG
>CAININ010000068.1 GCA_903849265.1 uncultured Acidimicrobiaceae bacterium | reverse complement strand
CGTTCGCCCCGAACTGATACAGGGCGATAACGGTCAACGTGAATAGGACCTTCTTGCGAAGGTCGGGAATGCGAAAGATGTTAGCCAGGCTGGCAAGCATGAGACTCCTCGACGCCGCGTTCGGAAGAGACTAGCGGTTGGTGAGGGCGTTGCCCTTGGCGGGCGGGCGGTTGTTGCCGAAGGGCAGAGGGACGATCGAGATCGAACCGCCAGCCTCGGTGATGGCCGCCACGGCCGACTTGGAGAACGCATGGGCCTCGACCCGCAGTGCACGGGGGACTTCTCCCCCACCGAGGACCTTGACCAGGTCGCCCTTGTGGGCCAACCCTGCGGCCACGAGAGTGACGATGTCCGCAGTGTCACCCGCCACAGCGCCTAGGGCGCCGACATTGACGGGCGTGTACTCGACCCGGAACGGGTTGGTGAACCCGCGCAGCTTCGGGATCCGCTGCATCAGCGGAAGCTGCCCACCTTCGAATCCCATGGGGATGGTGTCGCGGGCGCCTTGTCCCTTGGTGCCGCGGCCCGCCGTCTTGCCGCCTTTGCCGCCGATGCCGCGACCGACGCGCTTGCGGGCGCGGTTGGAACCTGCCGGGGGGCGGAGCTCATGAACCTTCATGGTCAGCCTTTCTCGTCTTGGGTGGCAGACGTGACGTCCACCAGGAACGGCACACGAGCGATCATCCCACGGATCTCCGGACGGTCCGGAAGCACGTTGGTGCGTCCGATCCCACGGAGTCCGAGGGCGCGCAGTGTGCCTCGATGCTTGGGCTTGGTGCCGATGGCCGAGCGGACCTGGGTCACGCGGATCCAACCCGTCGTCGATGTCGGGGCGTCGGGGGTCATCTCAGTTCACCTCCGTGAACACGTCGGCCTCGCGACGCCGCTCGCGGTATGCCCGCAGCATGGCGGCCGGTGCAACCTCTTCGACCGGCTTGCCACGCAGCGCAGCGATCTCGTCGGGACGCTTCAGACCCTTCAGCCCAGCGATCGTGGCATGGGCCACATTGATGCCGTTGGAAGAGCCGAGTGACTTGGCCAGGATGTCGCGGATACCCGCCATCTCGAGGATGGCCCGTGCCGCACCTCCGGCGATCACGCCGGTCCCGGGAGCGGCAGGCTTCAACATGACTCGTCCGGCTCCGCTCTCCCCCACGATGGGGTGCGTGATGGTCGAGCCCGCCAGCGGCACGTCGAACATGTTCTTGCGAGCCTCTTCGATGCCCTTCTGCACAGCCAGGCCAGCTTCTTTGGCCTTGCCGTATCCGAGACCGACCCGTCCGTTGCCGTCGCCGACGACCATGAGGGCGGCGAACGAGAACCGACGACCACCCTTGACCACCTTGGAGACCCGGTTGACCCGGATGGTGCGCTCCTCGAACTGCAGCTCGTTGTTGTTCACAGCCATCTCAGAACTCCAGTCCTTCGGCGCGGGCGGCATCGGCCAACGCGGCCACCCGCCCGTGGTAGGCGAACCCGCCACGGTCGAAGACCACGGTGGTGATTCCTGCGTCCTTGCCACGCGAGGCCACGAGGGACCCCACGGCCTTGGCCGCTTCGATATTGCCGCCGCTGGATCCCCGCAAGGAGGACTCCACCGTCGATGCCGATGCCAGCGTGCGGCCGGCGAGGTCGTCGATGATCTGGGCGGTGATGTGCTTGTTGGAACGGAACACTGCGAGGCGGGGACGCTCTGCAGTGCCCTCCACCCGCTTGCGCACACGCCGGTGACGGCGGATACGGAGTTCGAGTTTGTGATCTGTGCGGGCCATTACTTGGCTGCCTTCCCGGCCTTGCGAACAACCCGCTCGCCGGCGTACCGAATGCCCTTGCCCTTGTAGGGCTCCGGCTTCTTGAGCTTGCGGATGTCTGCGGCCACTTGGCCGACCTTCTCTTTGTCGATTCCCTTGATGATGATGCGGGTGGCCGTCGGCACGTCGAATGTGACGCCCTCAGGCGCCTCGACGAAGACCGGATGGGAGAACCCTAGAGCCAGCTCGAGCGACGAAGGGCCCTTGGGCAGCGCCCGGTAGCCGACGCCGACGATCTCGAGCTCCTTCGAATATCCCTCGGTTACGCCTTGGACCATGTTGGCCACGAGCGACCGGGTGAGACCGTGCAGCGCCCGGTTCTGACGCTGGTCGTCGGGACGCTCCACCAGCAGCACGTCGCCGTCCTGGCGGATGCTGATGGCGGCGGGCACCTGACGGGCCAGCTCTCCTTGCGGTCCCTTGACCGTGACGCGGTGCTCGTCGTCGATGGCGACGGTGACGCCGGAGGGAACGGTGATGGGTGAACGTCCGATACGGGACATCAGCGAATACCTCCAGAGTTGCGTGCGGCGACGACCGGGGTCGTGAGGTGGCTACCAGACATAGCAGAGCACCTCTCCACCCATGCGCTTCTTACGCGCCTCGCGGTCGGTCATGAGGCCCTTGGAGGTAGATACCACCGCCACACCGAGCCCGCCGAGAACGCGGGGGATCTTGTCGGCACGGGCATAGATGCGCAGGCCGGGCTTGGACACCCGCTTGATCCCGGAGATGGTCCGGGCGCGGTCGGGTGCGTACTTCATGGTGATCTGGAGCGTGTTTCCGGGCTTGCCCGGAGTGTCGCTCACCTGGAACCCGCCGATGTAGCCCTCCTGTACGAGGATGGCTGCCAGGGACTCCTTGAGCTTGGAGCCAGGCATCGACACAGTGTCGAAGTGGGCGGTATTGGCGTTCCGGATACGGGTAAGCATGTCGGCAATCGGGTCGGTCATTGTCATCGTTCGTCGCCTCTCACCAACTGGCCTTCGTCACGCCGGGGATCTCCCCGGCGTGGACCATCACCCGCAGGCAAATCCGGCACAGGCCGAACTTGCGGTACACGGACTTCGGGCGTCCGCATCGGCGGCACCTCGTGTACCCGCGCACCTTGAACTTCGGCGTGCGTTGTTGCTTCTCGATCAAAGCCTTCTTCGCCATGGGGTTACTGGTTCTCCTTGCGGAACGGGAATCCGAAGGCGGCGAGCAGTGCCCGTCCCTCGTCATCGGTTCGTGCTGTGGTGGCGATGGTGATGTCCATGCCCCGGGTGGTGTCGATGCGGTCGTAGTCGATCTCCGGGAAGATCAGCTGCTCGGTCACACCGAAGGTGTAGTTGCCGTGGCCGTCGAACGACCGGGGCGAAAGCCCTCGGAAGTCACGGATACGGGGAATGGCCATCGACACCAAGCGGTCGAAGAACTCCCAGGCCCGGTCACCCCGGAGGGTCACCTTTGCGCCGATCTCCTGCCCCTCGCGGAGTTTGAACGATGCGATCGACTTCTTGGCCTTCGTCACGATCGGCTTCTGGCCGGCGATGATCTCGAGGTCGCGCATGGCGCCCTCGATGAGCGACTTCTGCTGGGTCGCACGACCCACGCCCATGTTGATCACGATCTTGGTGAGGCGCGGGACCTCCATGATGTTGCCGAGTCCCAGGGTCTCCTGGAGCTCTGCACGCACCGTCTCGTCGTAGCGCTTCTTCAGTCGCGGCCGCTCGGCCGCCGAGGTGGACGCCATCAGAGATCAGCTCCGCACTTGCGGCAGACACGCAGCTTGCGTCCCTGCTCGTCGATCCGCATGCCGATGCGGGTAGGCCCGCACGAGTTGCACACGATGGCCACCGAGGAGACGGCGACCGGCATGAACTTGTCGATGACGCCTCCCTGCATGGTTGCCCGGGTGGGCTTGGCGTGACGCTTGGCCACGTGCACGCCCTCCACGATGACCTTTCCATCGGCCGGGATGGCGCGGATAACGTGCGCCTGCTTCCCCCGGTCCTTGCCTGAGATCACCTGGACCTTGTCACCCTTTTTGATTCGCATCTAGAGCACCTCCGGCGCCAGCGAGATGATCCGCATGAAGCGCTTGTCGCGCCGCTCGCGGCCGACGGGACCGAAGATCCGGGTCCCACGGGGCTGCTGCTGGTCGTTGATCAGAACGGCTGCGTTCTCATCGAAACGGATGTAGCTGCCGTCTGGACGGCGCCTCTCCTTTTTGGTGCGGACGACGACGCACTTGACGACGTCACCCTTCTTGACGGCTGCACCGGGGATGGCGTCCTTGACCGTGGCCACGAAGATGTCGCCGATCGAGGCGTACCGGCGGCGTGAGCCACCGAGCACCTTGATGCAGAGCACTTCTTTGGCCCCGGAGTTGTCGGCCACACGGAGTCGGGATTCCTGCTGGATCATCGGGCACGCTCCAGAACTTCGGTCAGCCGCCAGCGCTTGAGCTTCGACAGCGGCCGAGTCTCGATGACGCGCACGCGATCGCCGATCTTGGCGGTGTTCTCTCCATCGTGGACGTAGAGCTTCTTGGTCCGCTGGACGGTCTTGCCGTAGCGGGGGTGGCGCACACGCTCCACGACAGCGACGACGACTGTCGCATCCATCGCGTCGGAGACCACAAGGCCCTCACGGACCTTCCGGGCGTTTGCCCGCTCCTCGGTCGTGCCCTCGGCACGCTGCTCGTCGGCCATCAGTTGCCCTCCTCTGCGTCCTCGGCAGCGTCGTCGTCTGCAGGCTCGGTGGCGGGCGCCTCGGCGGCGCTCCGCTCCTCGTCCTCGGCACGGGCTGCCGCCCGACGCTCCGATGCAGTGCTCTTGTCGCGGCCCTTGGCTTCATCCTCGTCCCGACGACGGGCTGCAGCCTTGTGGGCAGGCAGCTGGTCGAGGGCGAGTCCTTCGGCTTCGGCGATCTCACGGTTCCGCAGCTCGGTGAGCATGCGGGCCACATCCTTGCGAACGTGGCTCATCCGGGAGAAGTTGTCGAGCTGGCCGGTGGCCAGCTGGAACCGAAGATTGAAGAGCTCGCGCCGGGTCTCACCCAGCTGCCGCTCCAACTCCTCGGTATCGAATTCGGAAATTTCCGCTGCGGTGGCCATCAGACCTGCACCTCCGGCGTGCCATGTGTCCCGGGACGAATCACGAACCGGGCCTTGAACGGGAGCTTCTGGATGGCACGATCCATGGCCTCACGGGCCAGGTCCTGCTCTACTCCGGCAAGCTCGAACAGAATGCGTCCGGGCTTGACAACGGCAATCCAGTGCTCGGGGTTGCCCTTGCCGGAACCCATACGGGTCTCCGCAGGCTTCTTGGTGACCGGCCGGTCCGGGAAGACCCGGATCCACACCTTGCCGCCACGCTTCACGTGGCGAGTCATGGCGATACGGGCTGCTTCGATCTGACGAGCCGTCATCCATGCCGGCTCGAGGGCCTGGATCCCGAAGTCACCGAAGGTGACCTCGCTCCCACCCTTGGCCTTGCCGGACATCCGACCACGCTGCTGCTTGCGGTGCTTGACCTTGCGGGGCATCAACATGTCAGTCAACCTCCTTGCGGAAGTGCGGAGTCTCGTGATGCTCGCGCGTCTTGCGCTCGATCTCCTCGTCCTCGGTGAGGATGCGCTCGAGCTCGTCCGGGACGGCGGGGGCGGCAGCGATGTCGCCCGGGGTCAGATCCGAAAGACCTTCTGGGACTTCTGTCTCCGTGGCGTCTGCCTCGAGGGTGACCACGCTGCCCGGTTCTCCCTGGCCTGCCATCCGACGACCGCCACCGGCGGTGATCAGACGACGGGGCGCCGAATCGGCACCCTGTCCCGACGTCTCTCCGACGGCCATGGCGGCCTCACGGGTGATCTTCTCCTCGGAGGAGATCTTGTACGGGAGGATGTCGCCCTTGTAGATCCACACCTTGACGCCGATACGACCGTACGTCGTCTTGGCCTCACGGAAGCCGTAGTCGATGTCGGCCCGCAGCGTGTGCAGAGGCACACGACCTTCGCGGTACTGCTCCTTACGTGACATCTCGGAGCCACCGAGGCGACCGGAGCACTGGACCTTGACGCCTAGGGCGCCTGCCTTCTGCACGGTTTGGATGGAACGCTTCATCGCTCGGCGGAACGCCACCCGGCGAGCCAGCTGGTCGCAGATCCCCTGGGCGATCAGTGCCGCGTCGAGCTCCGGCTGCTTGATCTCCTGGATGTTCAGCTGAATCCGGTTGTTGAGTCCGGTGATCTCCTCGATCTTCTTCTTCAGCCGGTCAGCCTCAGCGCCGCGCCGGCCGATCACGATGCCCGGACGGGCGGTGTGGATGTCCACCCGCAGCCGGTCACGGGTGCGCTCGATCTCGATGCGGCTGACTGCCGCTGACTCGAGCTGCGACATCAGATAGTCACGGATCTCCCAGTCCTCGATCACGCAGTTCTGGTAGTTGCGCTCTTCGAACCAGCGCGACTTCCAGTCCGTCGTGACGCCGAGTCGGAACCCGTAGGGGTTTACCTTCTGGCCCATCTACTTGCCCTTCTCTTCGGCGTTGTCGCCGTCGGTGGCCTCGTCCGTGACCTCATCGGTCGCGGTGGCCTCTGCATCGGTGGACTCCGAGGACTCGGACTCCGTCACGGAGCCCTCCTCCTCGGTGGTCGTCTCTTCGACCTCGGCATCCGTCACTCCGGTGTCGGTCGCCGCCGTGGTCTCCTCGGTGCCAGCTGCGGCCGCCGTCGACGTGGTCTCGGTCTGGCGGCTCTTGCGGGAGCTGGCAACTCGACGCGAGCGCTGGGCGCCTGCGGCCGATGCCTTTGCCCGTCGACGGGCGATCCGCTCGTCGGGCATACGGCTGACGATGATCGTGATGTGCGACGTGCGCTTGCGGATACGTGTCGCGCGGCCACGGGCACGGGGCCTCCACCGCTTCAGTGTGCTTCCCTCGTCTGCGTAGCACGCCGAGATGAACAGCTCCTCGGCATCGAGCCCGTCATTGTGGACGGCATTGGCCACAGCCGAGGCCAGGACCTTTCCGACCACAACCGCGGCCTCGCGGTCGCCGTTGGCCAGGATCTCCGCCGCGGTGGTGACGTCCTTGTCGCGGATCAGGTTCAGGACCTGGCGGACCTTGGATGCCGACATGCGGTGGTGGCGAAGGACGGCACGGGTGCCCTCTCGCTCGTTTGTCTTCACTCCGGGCACGTCAGCGCCTCCCCGCCCGCTCTTGGCCGGCATGGAACTTGAAGGTACGGGTCGGTGCGAACTCGCCCAGCTTGTGCCCGACCATGGACTCGGTCACGTAGACCGGGATGTGCTTGCGCCCGTCGTGGACGGCGATGGTGTGGCCGACCATGTCGGGGATGATGGTGGAGCGGCGGGACCAGGTCTTGATGACCTTCTTGTCGCCAGCCGCGTTCAGTACGTCCACCTTCTTGAGGAGGTGGTCGTCGACGAACGGACCCTTCTTGAGGCTGCGGGGCATGTATCTCGTTCCCTCTGTCTTCCCTACCGGCGCGCGCCGCGCTTGCGGCGACGACGGACGATCATCTTGTCTGAGTCCTTGTTACGTGAGCGGGTGCGTCCCTCCGGCTGGCCCCATGGGGACACCGGATGACGGCCACCGGACGTCTTGCCTTCACCACCACCGAGGGGATGGTCGACCGGGTTCATGGCGACACCACGGGTCTGCGGGCGAACACCCTTCCAGCGGTTACGCCCGGCCTTGCCGATCTTGATCAGCTCGGCCTCGGAGTTGCCGACCACGCCGAGCGTGGCCCGGCAGTCGATGGGCACCCGGCGCATCTCGGTGGAGGGGAGACGCAGGGTGGCGAAGGCGCCCTCTTTGGCGACGAGCTGGATGCTCATGCCTGCGCCGCGAGCCATCTTGCCGCCCTGGCCCTCACGGAGCTCCACGTTGTGGATGACCGAACCCACGGGGATGAAGCGCATCGGCAGTGCGTTGCCAACACGGATCTCGGCGCCCTGGCCCGACTGGAGCCGGTCGCCGACCTGGATGCCGGCAGGAGCGAGGATGTAGCGCTTCTCCCCGTCGAGGTAGTGCAGCAGCGCAATACGACAGTTCCGGTTGGGGTCGTACTCAATCGTCGCGACCTTGGCCGGGATCCCGTCCTTGTTCCGCTTGAAGTCGATGATCCGGTACTGCTGCTTATGGCCGCCGCCGCGATGGCGGGCGGTCTTACGACCGTGGTTGTTCCGACCACCGGTGCGGGGCTTCGGAACGAGCAGCGATTTCTCGGGCCGATCGGTGGTGATCTCCGCGAAGTCCGAGACAGTCTGAAACCGCCGTCCGGCGCTGGTGGGTTTACGTGAACGCAATGCCATGAGGTTTCCCGGTCTCTCAGTTCTCGAACAGGTCGATCGAGTCACCCTCGGCAAGGGTGACGATGGCCCGCTTCGTATCGGGGCGATGGCCCAAGCCGCCGCCCTTCCGGTTGCGCTTGGTCTTGCCCTTGCGATTCAGGGTGTTGACGTTGGTGACCCGCACGTCGAATGCCTGCTCGACTGCGTGGCGGACGTCGATCTTGGTGGCGGACGGGTCGACCACGAAGACGTAGACGTTGTTGTCCATCAAGGTGTACGACTTTTCCGACACGACCGGCCGGATCAGAACGTTGTGGGGATCCCTCACGACTGCTTCCCTTCTACGTCGTCGGCAATCTCGACGACTTCGGTCTCGGTGACCTCGACGACTTCGCCGTCAGCATCCATAACGATGTCGACCTGGGTCTCGACGACGGCGAGGATCTCGCCATCGGCACCCACCACCTCGTCCACTTCGGTCTCGATGACCTCGGTGACGTGCCCAGCAGAGTCCACCAGGATGTCGACTTCGGTCTCGATGATCTCCACGACGTTGCCATCTGCATCTTCGATCACATCGATCTCGACCGCGGAGAACACCTTGGGGGTCCCCGGGAGGGTCTCGTCGGTGAAGACGATCCAGTCGTTGACCAAGATGTCGTAGGCGTTGAGCTCGTTGACCAGCAGCGTCTGGACCTCAGGGAGGTTGCCGAACGAGCGGTCGGCGACAAAGTCGTCCTCGCTCAGCACGACCAGGATGCGACCCTCTAGGCCGAGGGCCTTGAGGGCGACGAGTGCAGACTTGGTGCTCGGCGACTCGAAGGCCCACTGGTCGATCAGCGCAACATTGCCAAGAGACGCCCGGTCCGACAGAGCGGACCGCAGGGCCAGCGCCTTCATCTTCTTGGGAGTCTTCTGGGCATAGGAGCGGGGCTTCGGCCCGAGAGCAACACCACCACCGACCCAAACCGGGGAGCGGCTCGATCCGGCCCGGGCACGACCGGTGCCCTTCTGACGGAAGGGCTTGATCCCACCGCCTCGGACCTCCGAACGCGTCTTGGTCGACTGAGTGCCGGAGCGGGCTGCGGCCAGCTGTGCCGTTACCACCTGGTGGAGGACTGCCTGGTTGGGCTCGATTCCGAACGTCTCGGGGTCGAGGTCGACCTCGCCGAGGTCGGTGCCGTCCATGGAACGGCGGACGACGGTGCGAAGCACCGGGGCCGGACGCAGGAAGCGCCGGATTTCCGACGGACTCGCCGTCTCGAAGTCGATCGTGTCCGCGCTCACTTGGCGCCTCCCTTAGCGGCCGGGGCCTTCACAGCGTCCCGCAGGACGACCATGCCGCCACGGGGGCCGGGGACGGCACCCTTGACGAGGATGATCTCCCGCTCGGAGTCGGCCTGGACGACCTCGAGGTTCAAGGTCGTCACCTGCTGGCCACCCATGCGGCCAGCCATCTTCGTACCCTTGAACACACGCCCCGGGGTAGCGCAGGCGCCGATGGAACCAGGAGCGCGGTGCGCCTTGTGGTTACCGTGGCTGGCGCCCTGGCCCTTGAAGTTGTGGCGCTTCATCGCACCGGCGAATCCCTTGCCCTTCGACACGGCCGTGGCATCCACCATCTCGCCGGGCTGCAGGATGTCTGCCGTCAGCTCCTGGCCGACCACATAGTCAGAGGCGTCGTCGAGACGCAGCTCGACCAAGCGCCGACCAGGGTCGACCCCTGCCTTGTCGTAGTGGCCCTGCTCGGGCCGGGTGAGTGTGCTGGAGCGGCGATGGCCCCAGGTGACCTGCAGTGCGGAATACCCCTCGTTTTCCGGGGTCTTGACCTGTACGACCCGGACCGGCGCGACGCGCAGCACCGTCACCGGGATAGCCCGGTTCTGGTCGTCCCAGATCTGTGTCATTCCGACTTTTTCGCCCACGATCGCCTTGCTGGCCACTGGAGCTTCTCCGTCTCGACTCTTTGCTCTTGCTCGACACCGGTGGGTGCCGATCCTGTGCTGCTGTACTGCGTTGCTGCTCGATCTGAGACGCTGGGCGGGCCCACCACTCGGAAGATCCCACGAGGGGGAACTCCTACTGATGACGCCCCAGGTCATACCGGGCGGTGCTGGTGCGACGGTCGAACATTCCGACTCGCACGCAGACGCTCCGCTCGGTTAACCCGAGCGGAGCGCTCGCCTGGTGTGGCCCGAGGTCCCCGCCGAAGTGCGGCGGGCGCTCGAACACGTCCCATTCACATAGTTTGGCCTTGAATCAGGCCGACCGGAAACTCTATACCATCAGGTCCCGGTACGCTAGACCGACCCATTCGACCAATGGCCGCAAGGGGCGAGACCGCCTGACTAGACGGTCTGGATCTTGATTTCGATGTCCACTCCGGCCGGAAGGTCGAGTCGCTGAAGTGAGTCGACCGTCTTCGGCGTGTGGTCCACGATGTCCACGAGTCGCTTGTGGACCCGCATCTCAAAGTGCTCCCGGCTGTCCTTGTACTTGTGCGGCGACCGGATCACCGTGTAGCGGTGCTTCTCGGTGGGCAGCGGTACCGGCCCCAAGACCTTGGCCTGGGTGCGCAGCACTGTCTGCACGATCTTCTCGGTCGACTGATCGAGAATCTCATGGTCATACGCCTTCAGGCGGATGCGGATCTTCTGACGGGGGCCCTCTGCGGCCATGGGTTACAGCGTCCTCTCGTGGATGTGTGGAAGTGGTCGGAACTACTCGAGGATCTTGGTGACCCGGCCGGAGGCCACGGTCCGTCCACCCTCACGGATGGCGAAGCGCAGGCCCTCGTCCATAGCGATCGGCTTGCCCAGCTCGACCGTCATATCGGTGTTGTCGCCCGGCATGACCATCTCGGTACCCTCGGGCAGCGTGATCGTGCCGGTGACGTCCGTGGTGCGGAAGTAGAACTGGGGACGGTAGTTGGTGAAGAACGGCTTGTGACGGCCGCCCTCGTCCTTGTTCAGCACGTAGACGGTCGCCTCGAACTTGTGATGGGGGGTGATGGAGCCGGGCTTGCACAGCACCTGGCCACGCTCCACGTCCTCCTTCTTGGTGCCACGGAGCAGGGCGCCGACATTGTCGCCGGCCCGGCCCTCGTCGAGCAGCTTGCGGAACATCTCGATGCCGGTCACGGTCGTCTTCTGCGTGTCACGAAGACCGACGACTTCGACTTCTTCGCCCACCTTGACGATGCCCTGCTCGATCTTGCCGGTCACCACGGTGCCACGGCCGGTGATGGACATGACGTCCTCGACCGACATGAGGAAGGGCTTCTCGACGTCGCGCTCGGGCTCAGGGATGTAGGAGTCCACCGCTTCCATGAGCTCGGTGATCTTGGGGGCCCACTCTGCATCGCCCTCGAGGGCCTTGAGGGCGCTGACCCGCACGATGGGGGTGTCGTCGCCCGGGAAGTCGTACTCGTTGAGGAGCTCGCGCACCTCGAGCTCGACGAGGTCGAGGAGTTCCTCGTCGTCCACGGTGTCGGCCTTGTTGAGGGCCACCACGATGAAGGGCACGCCGACCTGGCGGGCGAGCAGCACGTGCTCACGCGTCTGGGGCATGGGGCCGTCTGCGGCCGACACGACCAGGATTGCCCCGTCCACCTGGGCGGCGCCGGTGATCATGTTCTTGATGTAGTCGGCGTGGCCGGGCATGTCGACGTGGGCGTAGTGCCGGTTGGGCGTCTCGTACTCGACGTGGGCGATGGAGATCGTGATGCCGCGCTGACGCTCTTCAGGGGCCTTGTCGATCTGGTCGAAGGGGGTGAACGACGTGGTGGGGTCGTTGTCGTGGAGGACCTTGGTGATGGCCGCGGTGAGCGTGGTCTTCCCGTGGTCGATGTGTCCCATCGTGCCGACGTTCACGTGGGGCTTGGTGCGCTCGAACTTTGCCTTGGCCATAGTTGGGGTGATGCTCCCTGATCTCGGACGGTAGCCCCCTCGGGCCCGCCACGACGGAGGCGGTTGCCTCCGTCATTCCTCGTGTTCGGTGGACTGCTGCGGTGCTGGTGTTGCGTTTGCTGGTGAAACAGAAGCTGTGAGACGTATGGCCACACGGACCCGGGAGACCCGGTGCCGCACAGCCCATCCGCTACTCTCCGCGTGCCTTGGCGATGATCTCCTTGGCAATCGACTCGGGGACCTCGTTGTACGCGTGGAACTGCATCGAGTACGTGGCCCGCCCCTGAGTACGCGAGCGCAGGTCGGTAGCGTAGCCGAACATGTCGCTCAGCGGTACCTGCGCCTTGACGATGTGGCTGTTACCCCGCTGCTCCATGCCTTCGACCTTGCCCCGACGGGACGACAGGTCGCCGATGACGTCGCCCATGTAGTCCTCGGGGGTGGTCACCTCGACGGCCATGACCGGCTCGAGAAGGACCGGACTGGCCAGCTGGGCCGCCTTCTTGATGGCCATCGAGCCGGCGATCTTGAACGCCATCTCCGAGGAGTCGACGTCGTGATACGAGCCGTAGGTCAAGATGACGCGGATGTCGACCGTCTGATAGCCGGCGAGCACGCCCGAGGTGATCGACTCCTGGATGCCCTGGTCGATCGAGGGGATGTACTCCTTGGGAATGACACCACCGGTGATCTTGTCCTCGAAGATGTAGCCGCCACCGGGCCCGGTGGGCTCGAGGGTGATGACCACGTGGCCGTACTGGCCCTTGCCGCCGGTCTGACGGACGTACTTCATCTCGACCTTTTCGGCGGACTTGCGGACCGTTTCGCGGTAGGCGACCTGGGGCTTGCCGACGTTGGCGTCCACGCTGAACTCGCGCAGCATCCGGTCGACGAGGACCTCGAGGTGGAGCTCGCCCATCCCCGAGATGACGGTCTGGCCGGTCTCTTCGTCAGACCTGACCCGGAAGGTCGGGTCCTCCTCGGACAAGGAGAAGAGCGCCTTGGACAGCTTGTCCTGGTCGGCCTTGG
>CAININ010000067.1 GCA_903849265.1 uncultured Acidimicrobiaceae bacterium | reverse complement strand
TGGCCGTGCGCATGAACGCAACGACCGGGGTGGTCCACCGGAGCATCTCCTCCACGGCCAGTGGAAGCGCCCGGTTGACCGAGGCACCCGATCGGGAGGCGAGTCCTTCCCATGACCCCTGCGCACCGGCGAATCCGACCAGGCCGCCGGACATCATGTTGCGGGTGGTCTCGTTGCCGGCGACCAGAAGCTGCACCAGGAACATCCCTAGTTCGGCATCTGTCAGCCGGTCGCCATCGACCTCTGCTGCGCCGAGCTCACTGATGATGTCGTCTCTCGGCGTCGCCCGGCGGTCGGCCGCTGCTTCGAGGAGGTACGTCACCATCTCCATGCTCAGCTGAGCACGCTCTTCCTCCGGCCAGTCGGTGGCACCGGGGATGACGGCTTCCGACCACTTGAAGAAACGCGGCCACTCGTCTTCGGGCACCCCGAGCAGGTCACTGATGACTTGAAGCGGCAGCGGGACGGCTAGGTCGGCGACCACATCCACTGGCACGCCGGGCTCGATCCGCTCCACAAGTGCCCGGGCCCGCAGTCGGATCCCCGGCTCGAGGGCCCGCATGTAGGACGGCCGAAACCCGGGCTGAACAAGTGTGCGGTAGCGGGTGTGGTCCGGGGGGTCGGTGTGCATCATGGTCGGCGGCGAGGCGTACTCGGCGCCGATCTCGAACGTCATGATCCCCTTGGACGAGCAGAATGTCTCCGGGTCGCGCGACACCGCAACCACCTCGGCGTGCCTACTGAGCATCCACAGTCCCAGGGTCTCGTTGCGGGCAACAGGAGCCTCCGCACGGAGCCGACCGTAGAGGGGAAAGGGGTCACCGGCATAGAAGGAGGGGTCGAGGAGCGCGTCGGTGAGCGCGGTCTCTTCCTCGGCTCCGAGAGCGCCCGTCGAGGCGGCGTCCTCCACGGTCAGGAGCGGATGACGGGCAGCGGAAGGGTGTGGCCCTGCATCTGGGCCAGCGCCTCGTAGGCGGCCAGGGTGCCCAGTCCATCGGTCACGCTCTCGACCGAGCCGTCAGGAGCAAGGTTGAGGTTGACGCCTTCCATGATGAAGAGGATCTCCGTGACCTCGTCGTTGTCCTCAGGGACATCGAGCGTGTGGACCGAGCCGGCCGGCTCGCGGATGTAGGAGCCAGCGGTGCTGGTGAAGTCATACTCGAGGTAGCGCCAGCGGCCCGACACCGTGTACCCGTCCACCGGACCGGTGTGGCGATGGGTCTGCAGTCGTACCCCGGGCTCGAACCGGTTCCGCACCACCCAGATGCCCGCCGGTGGGTCGACGCGCAGGACCTTGAGCCAGATGCCCCCGGTGGCGTCGACCCACGGCAGGTCGTCCTCACTTGCGTGCTGGACGGCATCGTCCACGTCGAGATTCGTCATTGGGTCCCTCCTTGTTCGCTGGGCCGTTCGACGGAGTCTTGAGGTGACGGATCACCGGTCCCCCGTCTGGCTCAGACAGTCTGACGGATCGGGCGGACACTTGCCATCCACCACGAGCACCGGTCGTACCAGCGGCAACATTCCAGCCCAAGATGATTTGGCGCAATCATGAGCATTGTGGCGCTCCCATTTGTCAGATGCTCCGCCTCACCTTCGAGCAGCAAAGGCCATCATCAGCAGCAGCAACCCGCTCGCAATCGCCAGAGAACCCCATGACGATCCTGCGCCAGGTGGTCAGGAACATAGACAGCGTCAGCATCCCGAAACCTGATGGCAACAAAAAGACCCTTGTGGTCAACCAGAAGAGGACGTAATTTGATCGCAAGTTCAACTGGCGAAGGCGGGCTCATGGAACTCGCAAACATTGGAGAACGGGAGGCGAAGGCGCGCCACCGTTCGAGGAAGGAGGTCGACCCATCGCTCCAGAGTCCATCACCCCGCTCGAGACCGCTGAGGTGCGTCGCGCCACTTCTCTCGATGACCCGATGTCGCTGAGTACGTTTCGAACCCGTCCGATTGACACAACGACGCTCGACCGAAGCACAACCGCCAACGACAGTGCGCATCCTCGAAAGTGGAACCAAGTGTCGTCTGGACGCGTCCTGCTTTTTGTGGACCTGGTCTGCCTGAGCACGCCCGCCCTGTGGGAACACGCCCACTACCGGGCGCTACTGACGGCCGCGTTGCTCACGTGCCTCTTGTTCTGGTCAGCTGAGCTCTACCGCCCAAGGCTGCAGGCGTTCGTCCTGAACGAAGCCCCCGCGCTCCTCGGCTG
>CAININ010000066.1 GCA_903849265.1 uncultured Acidimicrobiaceae bacterium | reverse complement strand
CCGGCGGTCGAACTGATCAGGATCATCGACCCCCCGCCTGCTGTCAGGAGGTGAGGGACGGCGGCGGTGCACGTGTTCCACACACCGGTCAGGTTGATGCCGATCACGGTCTCCCACAGCTCGGGGGTGACCTCGTCCCACCGCTGGATGGAGCCGACGCCGGCGTTGGCCACGGCGATATCGAGGCCGCCGAGCGCGGCCACACCGTCGGCCACCGCAGCCGTGAGCGCCTTGGCGTCGCGGACGTCGACCACCCGTGTCTCCACCCGGGCCCCGATCTCCTCGACCAGGCGGGCCGTGGTGGCCAGATCTTCGGCCGAAGCCGTGGCGTAGTCGATGTCGTCGACCGGGGCGCAGATGTCGATGGCCAGGATGTCGGCCCCTTCGGCGGCCAGGCGCAGTGCGTGGCTCCGGCCCTGACCCCGGGCCGCCCCGGTGATCAGTGCGACCTTGCCCGCCACCCGGCCCTTGGCGCGGTCTGCGGTCGTGCTGTCGGAACTGCTCACGAAGTGGCTCCTGTGGTCGTGGGGATGCGTGCTGGCGAGATGCTGCTCGTCGGGAAACGACCGGCCGGGGCGAGGCCGGTGATCTCGAGCGCGCGCCGGCGCCCCTCAAGCACGGCGTCGAGCACCGAGCGCGGTGCCACGCAGTCACCGGCGCGCAAGGTCCCCGGATGCTGTTCGTAGAGGGACTCTTCGGGCAGGCGGTGTCCGCAGTCGATGATCACGCCGGCGGGGATGCTGCGTTCCTCCCCGGTCCAGACGTCCTGCAGGTGGACTCGGCCGGACTCGATCCGACGCACGAGCGCCCGCAGCTCGCGGGTCACGCCCGCCTGCTGCAGCCGGGTGTTGGCGTCGGCCAGGTCCCCCGACAGCGACAGCAGGGTCCCGGCGATCTGGTCAGGGGTGACCAGCGAGACCGAGCGTCCAAGTCCGGCCAGCCATTCCGCCACGCCTACGCCGATCGGACCGCCCACCGGGTCGTGGACGATGACCGGTCCTTCGGCCAAGTCGTCCGCTGGGCCGTCCGCTGGGCCGTCGACCAGCCTGCCGGCACCGCCAGATGCCAGGGCGGAGGCAGCGTCGACTACCTGGACATAGCCGTCTGATGGCACGGTCCAGGGGGCCGGCCGGCTGCCGGTGGCCAGGACTACGGTGGCTCCCTCGGCCCGGGCGGCATCGAGTTCGCCAGCCGTCATGGTCCGGTTCAGCTCGATCTCCACGCCGAGCCTGGCGCATTCGGAGGCCAGCCAGGTGGTCAGTGCCGCCATCCGCTCACGACCGGGACCGACCGAAGCTGCCGCGAACGCACCCCCCGTTATTGCCGACCGCTCGACTACGCGCACCCGCCGGCCCTGTAGGGCCAGCACCCGGGCGCACTCGAGACCGGCCGGTCCGGCGCCGACCACGAGGGCGTCGCCGGCGGCGATGGGTTGGAACCTAGGTGGTGTGCTGTCCGGGTCGACGTCATCGGTTTCATGGCCCGCCCGGGGCTCGCCGACGCAGCTGATGATCGGGTTGCGGTTGTCCCGGACCCGGCAGGCCTGGTTGCACAGGATGCAGGGTCGGACCTCGCCAGCCCGGTCATCGCGCACCAGCGCCACCAGCCGAGGGTCGGCGATCTGCGCCCGGGTCATCTCCACCAGGTCGGCAGTCCCGTCGGTCAATGCCGCAGCAGCCTGTGCGGGGTCGACCACGCTGCCCTGCAGCACCACGGGAACCCGCCCGGCTGCGGCCTGGCGCATCGAGGTGCACAGGTCGATGTTGCATCCGGCCGGGGTGTGGGCGTCCGGGCGGTAGGCGGTCGAGGAGTAGGGCCCGCCCCGCACGACCACGAGGAGGTCGATCCGGTCGGCCAGGGCGTCGACCTGCACGGCGGCATGCTCGGGAGTCACCCCGGCCCATGGGGCCAGCTCGTCGCACGACAGGCGCAGGCCCACCAGGCGGTCCGGACCCACGGCCGACCGCACGGCGTCGAGCACCTCACAGGTCAGGCGGAGCCGGTCGTCGCCGTAGGCGTCGCCGCGCTGATTGGTGAGGCCCGAGTGGAACTGGCGCAGCACCGATAGCGGCCCGGCGTCCACCTCGACCCCGTCCATGCCGGCCTCGACCGCAGTGCGGGCGGCCGCGGCGAACCCGTGGATCAGCGCCTCGATCTCGACGGTGCCCATCTCCATGGGCATCTCTCGGCTGGCCACATCGGCGACCGGTGATGGCGCCCACAGCACCGACTGGGAGAACGCACTGGACCCCTGACCTCCGGCATGGCCGAGTCCGGCCAGCACGACGGTTCCGTGGACATGGCAGGCCTCGGCGACATCGCGCCATCCGGCACCGCAGGCAGATGCCAGCGGGGCCCGCTCGTAGGGCCAGTCCGACGGGTGCACGGAGGCCGTCTCGGTGACGATCACGCCGGCCCCGCCGCCAGCGCGGGCTGCGTAGTAGGCGACATGGCGCCCGCTGATCGAACGCTCGGACCCGAGATTCGTCTCGTGGGGGCCGAAGAGCACGCGAGACGGTGCCACCCGGGAGCCGAGGGCGATCGGCTCGGTGAGCGCGACCGTTGTCACTCGGCCTGCAGGACTGCCACGGAACCGGACCCGGCCAGAGGGTGCTCGTCACATTGGCGGTCCGGTCGGCGGGCCGGTGTCAGCACGACCGGTACCCGTCGGGCCTTCGCGGAGTGGTCGGGGGAGGGCCGGGGGGTCTCAACGGCTCCGAGGGCCTCGAGGGCGTGCTCGCCGTGTCCGAGGACACACTCGGGATCGGGCCCGTCAAGGGGAAGGCCGGTGAAGAACTTGGCGGCCATGCAGCCGCCACGGCAGGCGTCGTAGTGCCCGCACGATCCACAGGCGCCCGCGCTCTGCGGCTCGCGCAGCTCGGTAAAGAGGTCGGACTCGCGCCATACCGAGGTGAAGCCGCCGGTGGAGCGGACGTTGCCGGCCAGGAACTCGTCGTGGATGGCGAAGGGGCAGGCATAGACGTCGCCCACCGGGTCGACCAAGCAGACCACCCGTCCCGCGCCGCACAGGTTGAGGCCGGGGAGCGCATCGCCGTAGGCGGCCAGGTGGAAGAAGGAGTCTCCGGTCAGCACGTCCTCGCCCCGGGCGACCAGCCAGTCGTAGAGCTCGCGCTGCTGGCCGGCCGTCGGATGTAGTTCGTCCCAGACATCCGCGCCGCGGCCCGACGGGCGCAGCCGGGTCAGCCGCAGCTGTGCGCCGTACCGGTCGGCGATGGCCTTGAAGTCGTCCAGCTGACCGACGTTGTGCCGGGTGACCACGACGGACAGCTTGAACCCTGCGAATCCGGCAGCGGCCAGGCGCTCCATGGCCGTGACTGCCGTTGCGTACGAACCGTCACCCCGCACTGCGTCGTTGACCTCGGCGGTGGCTCCGTCGAGCGAGATCTGCACGTCTACGTAGTCGCTGCCAGCCAGCCGGGCGGCGACCGCCTCGGAGATGCGCGACCCGTTGGTGGAGAACTTGACGCCGACGTGGTGGGCCGTGGCGTAGTCCACGAGCTCCCAGAAGTCGGACCGGATGGTGGGCTCGCCCCCGCCGATGTTCACATAGAAGATCTGCATCCGCTCGAACTCGTCGATGAGCGCTTTGCACTCATCGGTCGAGAGCTCGTGCGGGTCGCGGCGCCCCGAGCTCGACAGGCAGTGCACGCAGGCCAGGTTGCAGGCGTAGGTGAGCTCCCAGGTCAGACAGATGGGGGCGTCGAGGCCCTGCTCGAACCGGTCGATGAGTCGGATCCCTGCATCGGCCAGCGTGTTCGGGAGTGTGGTGGCCGGGAGTGTGGTGGCCGGGAGTGTGGTTGTCATGCTGCCCGCTCGCAGATCATCCCGGAGTCGGCCAGGTTGGCAAGGGCCTGCTCGTAGGCGGCCAGCTCCTCGTCGGTCACCCCGGCGGCCCGGCAGGCCAAGAGACCTGACGGCTGGTCCGCCAACGACTCGACCACGGCCAGCAGGGTGCGGCTCTTGAGGAACGACAGCCGGCGGGTGCCGAAGTGGTACGCCAGCGCGCCGAAGGACTCGGGGCGCAGCGACACCTGAGGATGGAGTGCATAGGGGCGCTGCGCGTCGTATACGACGCCGGACGTCACGGGTGCAGTGGTGGGTGGCATGGAATCGTCTCCGGGTCGGTCGGTGGTGTCTTGCGGCCTAGTAGATGCGGCCTAGTAGACGCCGCACATCCCGTCGATGGAGACGTCCTCGACGAGCAGGTCGCTCGTGACGAGCGGGGTAGCTGCGGCCGCGGCCGGCGCAGGGGCGTCTTGGTCGCCGGGCGTGGCCGGCAGGGACGTGGCCAGCATGGTCTCTTCGGTCGTGGTGACGGTCATGGGTCCTCCGGTTGTCGGCCGGCTCACGCCGGATTTCCTGCAGTCGCTGCAATTTAGTGCACCCGATGCCAAAATGAAAGCAAGACGACCGGGAGGCACTGATGGCAGAAGCCGACGAGGGTGTGGCCGGGCACGCAGAGGCAGCGCGCGGCAGACCGGCGAGCACGTCGCGCCAGGACGTGGCGCGTGTGGCTCTCGACCTCTTCGCCCGGCTGGGGTACGACGACACGACGGTGGACGACATCGCGGCGGCAGTCGGGATATCGCGGCGGACGTTCTTCCGGTACTTCGAGTCGAAGCCCGACGTGGTGTGGGGAGAGTTCGACGCCGAACTCGGCCGCCTGCGTGACCGGCTGGCCGAGGCGCCCGTGTCGGAGCCGATGATGGACGTGCTGCGCCGGTCAGTCATCGCCACCAACCGGTTCGGGGCCGGGGAGCTCGACGAGCTCCGGATCCGGATGGTCCTGATCAGCTCGGTCCCCACCTTGGTGGCCCACTCTGCCGTGCGGTACGAAGAGTGGTGCGAGGTGGTCGCCGGGTTCGCCGCCGTCCGCCTCGGCGGGCGACCCGAGGACCTCGGACCTCAGACGCTGGCCCGCGCCGCACTGGGGGCAGCGATGGCCGCGTTCGGGTGCTGGGCTGCAGATGAGGGGGTCGATCTGGAGGACGAGGTCGACCAGGCATTCCGCCTGCTGGCGACCGGTTTTGCCGATCCCTCCGGAGCCATCTGACCAGGTAGGTCCCTGGTGCGCCGAGCGCGCTGCGGCCGACGTTCGACGCGACCGGTCGAGTGGCGCGATGCTGTGGGCTGAACGTACGGCGCCGGGGGCGCCGTCCTTAGGGGAGGACCACATGAAGATCCGTGCCGCAGTCTGTACCGGGCTCAACGAGCCGTGGAAGACCGAGGAGGTCGAGATCGACGCTCCTCACGCTCATGAGGTGAAGGTCCAGATGGCCTATGCCGGCATGTGCCACTCCGACGAGCACCTCCGCAGCGGCGACATCAGCGTCGACCCCGGGATCCTGTCGGTGTTCGGCGTCGACTCCCTCTTCCCGTGCGTCGGTGGCCACGAGGGTGCCGGCATCGTCGTGGAGATCGGTGAGGGTGTGGAGCAGGTTGCGGTGGGCGACCACGTCGCTGCTGCCTTCATGCCGGCCTGCGGCACCTGCTACTGGTGCGCCACGGGCCGCCAACACCTGTGCGACCTCGGTATGTACACGCTGGCCGGTCCGATGATGAGCGACGGGACCTGGCGCCACCACCTGGGCGACGCCAAGGTGAACCGCATGACGCAGCTCGGCACGTTCGCCGAGTA
Source organism: uncultured Acidimicrobiaceae bacterium (assembly GCA_903849265.1). GTDB lineage: Bacteria > Actinomycetota > Acidimicrobiia > Acidimicrobiales > RAAP-2 > Bog-756. Next base: position 3,122 of record CAININ010000066.1, on the reverse strand, counting down.
CATGGTGGTCAACGAGGCCTCGCTGGTGAAGATCGACCCCAACGCCTCGCTCAAGGCTGCCGCCCTGATCAGCTGCGGCCTCTCGACCGGCTTCGGCTCGGCCGTGGACCGGGCCAAGGTGCGCCCGGGTGAGACCGTGGTCGTAGTCGGCTGCGGCGGTGTCGGGTCCGGCGCCCTGCAGGGTGCCCGCCTGGCCGGCGCTCGCCAGATCATCGCCGTGGACACGGTGCCCTTCAAGCTGGAGAAGGCCAAGAAGATCGGGGCGACCCACACGGCCAACTCGATGCTCGAGGCCAACCTCATGCTTCCGGAGCTGACCGAGGGCCGCATGGCCGACGTAGTCATCCTGACCCCCGGCGTCCTCACCGGAGACCTGATCGCCCCCGCTATGGCGCTGGCTTCCAAGGACGGACGGGTCGTCACCACTGCCATCGCCCCGTTCAACCAGAACCAGGTCGACCTCAACCTGTTCAACTTCGCCATGTACAACCAGACGTTGATGGGCACGGTCTTCGGTTCGTGCAGCCCGCGGGTCCAGATCCCCAACCTGCTCCGCCTGTACGAGGCCGGCATGCTCGAGGTCGACGACCTGATCACTCAGGAGTACACCATCGACCAGATCCAGGACGGCTACGACGACCTGCATGCGGGCACCAACATCCGCGGCATCGTCAAGTTCGACATCTGACGCTCCACTTGCTCCCGCCGGTCTGACCGGCAGCACGATGCCCCGGGGTTCTCCCCCGGGGCATCGTCGCGCCTAGGCGCTGGGACGGCGGTCAAGCCGCCGCTCAGACCAGGCAGTCAGATCAGGCAGTCAGATCAGACAGGTGGATCATCCAGTCGGATCATCCAGTTAGCAGTCCGCCTTTCGTCCTCAGACTCCTCGGCCGACCTCGCCACGCAGGATCGAATGCATCACGACGTCGACCCGTTCGACTCCGTCGCCCCAGTAGGACCGAAGCACGCCCTCAGGCATGAGGCCCAGCCGTGTGGCCAGGTCGAGGCCCGGGCGGTTCTCTTGGGCGACGAGGGCCTGGACCCGGCCGAGTCCTAGGTCGGTGAGGCACCAGCGGATCAACAGCCCGAGTGCCTCGGTGGCGACCCCCTGCCCGCGCACGTCGGCGACGACGCCGCAGCCCACTTCGCCTACGAGGTGGTCACCCATGACGAGCATGACTTCGCCGAGATAGCGGTCGTCGGCAAGGTCGGCGATGACCAGGTGGAGCATGTCGCCGTCAGCCCGGTACTGCTCGAACTCGGTTACCACCCCGGCCGGGTCGTCGGCCGGAAGCGGTGGCACCCAGCGAGCGGTGTCCGGATCCTCGCCGAACGCCACCGCGGCGCCAAAGTCGGCATGGCGGAAGGGACGCAGGGTGAAGGTCGAGCCGTGCAGCGGCGGATCGGGGAAGTCGAGGCGCATGGGGATAAATCGAGGGTAGCCCGCACGTAAGTCCTGGCCCGCACCTTGCCTCGGGCCCAGCACAGGCCACCGGGGCCGCCGGTGCTGGCTGCTGGCAGCGTCGAGTCGACAAACCGGCGTTTAGGCGGCGGGTGCGACCACTACCTGGTTCGTGGCGCCCTCGAGGGTGAGGGCGAGCCCGAGGGCGCCGGCGATCCGTCGAAGCATGGCCACGGTCAGGGGTCGACGTCCCGCCTCGATCAGCGAAAGGGCGGATTGGGCGATCCCGATCCTGGTGGCGAGCTCGGTCTGGGTCATGTGCTCGCGTTCCCGAGCAAGCCGGAGCGAACTGCCCAACTCGCACTGCGCGACCAGCTCCACCCGTTGGCGATCGTGGGACTCGATCTGCGCGGCCGTCATCGAGGCTCGCGTCTCTTTGTCGATCTCAGCGAACTTCACAGACATCCCCCCGGATGTTCATAGTGCAACGATATTTTTTGCACTTCTCGAATATATTCCAAGATAGAACGTTTATCGCCCCAGGTCAATGGGTCTATATCAACCTCCGGTTAACGGTTGCGTTACTTGGCGACGTTCTATCCGTTGAGGAAAGCGGCGCACGCTCTCGAACCGGGGGGCGGCGAGTTCTACCGGTCAGTGCACGCGACGGCAGCGTAGCGCTCTGCTGAGGTCTCCCACCCGAACATGCGCCGAGGTTGGTGATTGAGGACGTTGGTGATGGAGGCGAGCTCTTCAGGTGTGACGTCGCCGAGCTGAGTTCCTTTGGGCAGCCAGAACCGAACTTGGCGATTCTGGTTCTCGTTGGATCCTCGTTGCCATGGCGAATGCGCGTCGGCAAAGTAGACCGGCATGTCGAAGAAGGACTCGAGCTGAGCCCATCCGGCCATCTCGGATCCCCGGTCCCAGGTGAGAGAGCCGCGCAGGTTCTGTGGCACCGTGTCGAACAGCTCGGAGAGGCACGCCAAGGTGTCGTCGGGTCGATAGCCACAGGGCATGTCGCCGAGCAGCGTGAACCGGGTAGTGCGCTCGACCAGAGTCAGCACGGCCGAGGCGTTCTTGGCCCCGATGATGAGATCCCCCTCCCAGTGTCCCGCCTCGACCCGGTCCTCGACGCTGGCCGGACGGTCAGCGATCTTGGTGAAGGTGCCCAGTGCATGGGTAGTCGTCCCCGTTGAGCGACGGCGCCGTCTGCGAGGGCGCCGGGTGCGCAGGCACTCGGTGGGCTTCAGCCCCAGGCTGCCGTCGAATACGGACCGGTAGATGGTCTCGTGACAGATAGCACCGGCACCAGAACGACGGAGCCGTGCCGCACATGCAGCTGGCGAGAAGCCCTTGTCGAGGTCCGCCCGCACCAGACAGGCCAGTACTTGATCGGCGACCAGGAGGCTCAAGCGCGGACGCTTGGCCTCTTGGTGGGCACGCTGCTGAGCGCCAACAGCCCGATACCGCTCACGCCCCCCGTTGCGGCCGACCTCTCGGCTGATGGTCGACGCATCACGTCCAAGGGTGAGAGCGATCGAGGCGTAGGGCACCGTCGGATCGTCGACAAGAAAGGCGCGTATCTCTTCGCGCTCGAGCGGGGACAAGGCTGGGCCTGGCATGCTGAGGTCTCCATCGGATCGGTTGCGTGTGTGCACCGGTCATCATGACCGGACATGCACCGACCGATGGAACCTGCCGACCCCGCGACTGAACTGGG
>CAININ010000065.1 GCA_903849265.1 uncultured Acidimicrobiaceae bacterium | reverse complement strand
TTGCGGAGCAGCCGGTCGGCCTCGATGGCGAAGGCCAGACCCCGCAGGGCACCGGCCGCCGTGGTGGCCGACCCGCCAGCGGCCGGGTCGGGGGCCGTGGATCCGGCCTGCTCGAGGGCGGCCGACGCTCGCTCGACCTGGACGGCCACCGAAGCCCGCAGCTCGGCGTCGTCTGCCACTGCCGAGGGCGACAGGAGCGCCTCACGGGCCAGACGGGCGTCGGTCAGTGCCGGCATCGCCCGACGCCGCCACGCATCGAGAGCCGACTTCTTGTTCCGCGAGACGTAGAGGAGGATCACCACGGCGATGGCGATCACCAGGACGACGATCAGGGCGATCAGCCCCCACGGCGTCTTCTTGGAAGTGTTGGCGGCTGGCACGGTGGTCGTGGTGGTCGTCGGCGCCACCGTTGTAGAGGTGGTCGTCGGGTGAGTCGTGGTGGTCGTCGACGTGGACGTGCTGGTTGACGTACTCGTGGAGGTCGACGTGGACGTGCTCGTAGATGTCGAGGTGTCGGGCGCTGTCGTGGTGGTGGTGTCGACCAGGACAATGGCAGGCGAAGCCGGTCGTGCGGTCGCCCCGGCACCGGTGGCGCCGATGGCAGACAGAGCGACGGCCATGCCCGCCGTGGCGGCACCGATGGCAATCCGAGCCGACAGCGAACGGGAGGGTCGGGTGATCGGGCTCATGCGTCGGTCCTTCCGTAGTCGTCCTCGAGACGGACGATGTCGTCCTCCCCGAAATAGTCGCCGTGCTGGACCTCGACGAAGACCACCAGCGAGTCCGAGGCGTTTTCGATGCGGTGGTCGGTACCCACGGGGATGTCCACAGCATCACCGGACGACACCTCGCGGCGCTCGCCGTCGAGGGTGACGATGGCCGTGCCGTGGACCATGAACCAGTGCTCGGAACGTCGGGCGTGACGCTGGTAGCTGAGCCGCTTGCCCGCCAGCACCTCGATGCGCTTGACCTTGAAGGTCGCCTCGTCGTCGAGGACGGTGTAGCTGCCCCAGGGCCGCTGATCTGTCTCGAGGCCGGCGGCGTTCGTCGTCGGGTCGCTCATGATGCACGCTCGGCGGCGCGGACGGCGTTGCGAAGCAACATGGCCCGGGTCATCGGACCGACTCCGCCGATCCGCGGGGTGATCCACCCCGCTACCTCGGCCACACCTTCATCGACATCGGACAAGAGCTTCTTCCCTTCCCAGGAGGTTCCGGCGCCGACCACTGCGGCACCAGGCTTGATCATGTCGGCGGTCACCAGGCCGGCACGGCCGGCGGCGGCCACAACTACATCGCCCTGGCGGACCAGGGAGGCCATGTCGTCGACCCCGGTGTGCACCACCGTCACCGCGGCGTTGCACCCGGTGCGCTTCATGGCCAACAAGAGCGCCAGCGGCCGGCCGATGGTGAGTCCCCGGCCGATGATGACCACGTGCTTGCCCTCGACGGGGACATCGTTGGCGTGGAGTAGCTCCACGATGCCGGCCGGCGTGCACGGAAGCGGTCCGTTGGCGCCCATCACCAGGCGGCCGAGGTTCACCGGGTGGAGCCCATCGACGTCCTTTTCCGGGTCGACGGCGAGCAGCGTGCGCTCCTCGTCGAGGCCGGCGGGCAGCGGAAGCTGCACCAAATAGGCATGGATCGCCGGGTCGGCGTTGAACCGGGCGATGGTGGCGTCGAGCTCGTCCTGGGATACGTCTGCGGGCAGGTGTTCGTGCGCCGAGGTGATGCCCACTTCGTCGCAGTCGGCGTGCTTCAT
>CAININ010000064.1 GCA_903849265.1 uncultured Acidimicrobiaceae bacterium | reverse complement strand
CGGCTGTCATGGCGATGCCCTGGGCGCACAGGTAGGCGGCTGCGTACTCCCAACTCCCGACATGAGGGAGCGCCACGATGACACCTTTGCCCGCAGCCATCCCCTGCTGCACGTGTTCGATCCCGTCGAGGACTACCCGCTTCTCGACTTCCTCGGACGAGATGCTCGGGAGCCGTGCACCCTCGACCCAGTACCGGGCGTAGGACCGGAACGAACGACGAACCCATCGGTCGAGCACCTGGGGGTCATCAACTGCAGAACCCAGGACCCGCCGCAGGTTGGCCGTCACCATCTCCCGTTGGTCGTCCCGGACCCGGTGGAGCACATCACCAGCCATGTTGCCCAGCCCGATAGCCATGGGCTCGGGGAGCGCGGCGATGCACCGACCGAGAGTTCTGTAGGTCCGGAAGACGGCCTGCCCCTTGTCCATCGTTCCTCAGTCCCTGTCGGCGCCAGGGCGCTGCCGCTCAGCCATGGCGGCGGCCGGTTCGCTGACGACCGCCAGCACGAGCCTGGCGAGCCCGCCAAGTCCGACCAGAACGGCTCGAGAGCTCGCCTTGGCGACGAGCCCGCCAGCGAGATGCAGAAGTGGACGAAGTCCGACCAGTCGAACGGACCCGATCGCGTCCTGTGACACGCACTCCGGTACGGGTCCTGCGAACCCGCCGGTTGGCTGCAGGCGCGGGCGCCTCGGCCAGCCTCCAGACCTTGGCGAAGCGTCCGATAGCCGTCGCAGTGGTCAGCACCAGCATGATCCACAGCACGGGGACGAGGAACGACGCCGACAAGAATGCGATTCCCAACAAGATCATGCGCTCGGCGCGCTCCATGAGCCCGCCCTTGGCCGAGATGCCCAACGACTCCGCTTTGGCTCGCTGGTACGACACCAGTGAGGTCACCCCCAGCACGGCGAAGGGCAGGAGTACCAGGTGTCCTGGATGAGTAGACACCAGATACCACGCGATGCCACCGAGGATCAGGGCGTCCGCGACCCTGTCGGTGACCGAATCGAAGAAGGCTCCACGGACGGACGAGGTGCCTGAGGCCTTGGCCACCGGGCCGTCGAGGAGGTCGTGCATCCCCGTGATGACCAGCAGCACGATGGCGAGATGGAGATGGCCGGTTGCTACGGCGACGGCCGTTGCTGCGGCGGACACAAGCCCGGTCGCGGTGAGGACGTCGGCAGAGATGCCCATCTGCTGCAGCCTCCGGCCGACAGGTTTCGTCCCCCGATCCACCGTGTCCCGCCAACGCCCGTCGAACATGCACACTCCTCTGGAAGTCCATCTCCAGACTACCACCTGCTAACTCCAGGAAGCGGTCTGACGAATTCGAACAGAATCCCTGTTCAGGAGGGCTGCAACACGCCCATCAGAGAGCGAGAGGGCGCACGGGAGCCATGATCAGGTTCGGGTCGGACCTCCAGTCGACGCCGGGTACGTCGATGTAGAGCTCGAGTTCGTTGCCGTCCGGATCGAGGACATACAGGCTGTGGGTGACCGTGTGGTCGCTCGCACCCACGATGGTCACTCCCGTCGCGACGAGGTGATCGCGAACCGCTCGCAGTTCGTCGTCAGAATCGCCGACCGACAGACCGAAGTGGTAGAGCCCGAGCCGACGTCCCGCAGGTACGGCGGCGGCATCGTCTCCCACTTCGATCAGGAGCAGCTCGTGGTGCGTCCGACCCGAGGTGAACGCAGCCGCCGGGATCCCGAGCGTCACCGGGAACGCGACATCCCATCCGAGGACCTCGCCGTAGAAGGCGGCCGACCGCGCGAGGTTCCGCACGTACAGCACGATGTGGCCGAGCTCCTTGACTCTCATTCCCACCTCCTGGGTTCCGCCATCCACGCACTGCTGCGCTCTTGCGAGGTCAGCCGAGGTCCGCAGGCGGATGGCTCCATCAGGCCCCGTCTCCCACTGAGTCGACCGCGGCCTTGGGCCAGGCATCCCTCAGGCGCTCCCAACTCGAGGTCAGCGTCTCGGGAAGGACCCGGGTGTCGGCCACCGTCGTCATGAAGTTGGT